>NZ_JZWV01000218.1 GCF_000966975.1 Streptomyces katrae
GCCCCACCCCGCCCCCGCCCCCCAAGCCCCTCATCGGCGACGCCGCCGTCGCCAAGGCCGTGGCCCGCCTCGACGCGGACGTCGCGGACGTGATGCGCCGCACCGGCATCCCCGGCGTCGCGGTGGCCGTCGTCCACCGCGACAAGGTGCTCTACCTCAAGACAAGGTGCTCTACCTCAAGGGCTTCGGCCTCCGCCGCACCGGCGAAGCCGCCACCGTCGACCCGGACACCGTCTTCCAGCTGGCCTCAGTCTCGAAGCCGGTCTCCTCCACCGTCGTCGCCGGCGCCCTCCCCGACCCCGCCGCCTGGGACGAGCCCCTCGGGTCCTCCCTGCCCGGCTTCGCGCTCAAGGACCCCTGGGTGACCTCCCACGTCACCCCCGCCGACCTGTTCTCCCACCGCACCGGCCTCCCCGACCACGCCGGCGACCTCCTGGAGGACCTCGGCTACGACCAGTCGTACATCCTCGACCACCTCCGCCTCGAACCCCTCACCCCCTTCCGCGCCGGCTACGCCTACACCAACTTCGGCCTCACCGCCGCCGCCGAGGCCATCGCCCGCGACCACGGCACCACCTGGCAGAAGCTCAGCGCGGACACCCTGTTCAAGCCCGCCGGAATGACGCACACCAGCACGGAGTTCTCCGCCTTCGCGAACGCCGCCGACCGCGCCTACGGCCACGTGAAGAACCCCGACGGCACCTGGAGCCCCCGCTACGTCCGCGACCCCGACGCCCAGGCCCCGGCCGGCGGGACCAGTTCCACCGCCCGTGACATGGCCCGCTGGCTGCGGCTCCAGCTCGCCGACGGCGTCCTCGACGGCAAGCGGATCGTCCCCGCCGACAACCTGAACCGCACCCGCCTCCCCGAGATCGTCTCCCAGGCCCAGACCATCCGCGGCGTCCCCCAGTTCTACGGGCTCGGCTGGAACGTCAGCTACGACGACGCCGGCCGGCTGCGCCTGGGCCACTCCGGGGCCTTCGAACTCGGCGCCAACACCAACGTCACCATGCTCCCGCTCGAACGGCTCGGCATCGTCGTCCTGACCAACGCGGCCCCCGTCGGCCAGGCCGACGCGATCGCCCTGGACTTCTTCGACACCGCCGAACACGGCAAGCCGACCACCGACTGGCTGGCCCTGACCGGCGCGCTCTACGCACAGGAGCTGAACGAGGGCCACCGCTCCACCACCGACTACGCCCACCCCCCGGCCGGCGCCGCGCCCGCCAAGCCGGCGAATACCTACACCGGCACCTACGACAACCCCTTCTACGGCCCCCTCACCGTCACCGCCGACGCCAAGGGCGCCCTCACCCTCTCCCTCGGCCCCGAGCCCCTGCGCTTCCCGCTCACCCACTACTCCGGGGACACGTTCAGCTTCGAGACCACCGGCGAGAACGCCGTGGGCCGCACCGGGGTGATCTTCTCCGACGGCAAGGTCCGCGTCGAGTACCTGGACGCCGAACACCTGGGGACCTTCACCCGCCGTTAGACCGGGCCGCCTACCCTGGTCCTGGTGAGCCGCAGATCCCACATCCCTCCCGCGCCCCTCCCCCAGCAGGACGGCATCGACCCGGTCCGGATGCGTCTTCCCCCCGACCCCGAGGGGCGCTGGCCGCACCTGGGCGACTACCTGACCGAGCGCTACGCCGGCACGCGCGGCGCCGAGTCCATGGCCCGACTGCTCGCGCAGGGCCGGGTCCTCGGCGAGGGCGGCCGGGTGCTGCGGCCGCAGGACCCGTACGAACCCGGCGGCTGGCTCTGGTTCCACCGCGACATGCCGGACGAGCCGGCCGTGCCCTTCCCGATCCGGGTCGTCTACCGCGACCGCCACCTCCTCGTGGTGGACAAGCCGCACTTCCTGGCGACCACCCCGCGCGGCAGCCACGTCACACAGACCGCCCTGGCCCGGCTGCGCCGGGAGCTGGACCTGCCCGCGCTCAGCCCGGCGCACCGCCTGGACCGGATGACGGCCGGACTGGTGATGTTCAGCATCCGCCCCCAGGACCGCGGCGCCTACCAGCTCCTCTTCCAGCAGCGGCGGGTCCGCAAGGTCTACGAGGCCCTCGCCCCCCACGACCCGGCCGTCCACCTGCCCCGGACGGTGCGCAGCCACATCGAGAAGGTCCGCGGGGAGATGGCGGCGGTCGAGGTCCCGGACGCCGAGCCCAACGCCGAGACCCTGGTCGAACTCACGGAGGCCCGGGGCACCCTGGGCCGCTACCGGCTGACCCCGCACACCGGGCGCACCCACCAGCTGCGCGTGCACATGAACGGCCTCGGCCTGCCCATCCTGGGCGACCCCGTCTACCCGGTGGTGGCCGAGCCGGCCGACCCGGCCGACTACCGGCGTCCGCTCCAGCTGCTGGCCAGGACCCTGACCTTCACCGACCCGGTCACGGGCCTCTCCCACCACCTGGAGACCGGCCTGACCCTCCAGGCCTGGGACGACCCCGAAGGCTGGGCCGCAGGACCGCTCGCCCCCTAACGCGCCGGGGCGACGCCCGCGATCCGCAGCGCCGCGTCCGCGGCGGCCTCCGCGAAGGCCGCCACCGGGCGGGCCGGGTCGGAGCGGCGGATCAGCATGACCCCCTCGATCAGACCGAAGACCAGGTCGTTGCGCAGGGCCAGTGCGGCCGTGTCCCCGGCCAGTTCGGCCCCCAGCGGGGTGGCTTCGAGCAACGCCCGGTAGTTGTCGCGCAGTTCGTCGCGCATCCGCCGGAACGGCTCCAGCCGGGGCGAGTCCAGCTCGGGCAGCAGGTAGAGGGCGCCCAGGTTGTACGGGCCGCCGCACAGCAGCAGGACGTCCGAGCGGCACAGCTCCCACAGCCGCAGCGCGGCCGGCCGGCCGGTCTCGCCCCGCAGGCGGCGGGAGAGCGCGAGCGAGGGGGCGACCGTGGACTCCAGGAGTTCGGCGAGGAGTTCCTCCTTGCCGCCGAAGTAGTGGTACATCGTGGCCTGCCGCATCCCGGCCCGTTCGGCCACCGCCCGCGTGGTGGTGGCCGCGTACCCCCGTACGGTGAACAACTCGGCCGCCGCGCAGAGGAGTTCCTCACGCGGCGGCCGGTCGCCCGGTGCTCTCAGCCGGTCGGCACGCGGCCGGCCGACCCGTCTCGGACCTTCGTCACTTCCCCCGCTCATACTCCGATCGTCGCACAGGACACCGGGCGGGGATCATGGTCGGAGATGAGATCCGGCCGCCCGCGGTCTCGGAGGAAGGCCCAAAGGGCGCTACCCCACCGAGCTGTAGGCCACGACACCCCGCAGCAGGGCGTCCACGGCCTTGCGGGCGTTCTTCGCCACCGTGCTCCCGCCGGCCGAGGACGGCGGGGCGGTGGAGGCCGGGGCCGCCGCCGCGATCTGCCCGAGGACGTCGATGACCTGCTTGCACCAGCGCACGAAGTCACCGGCCGGCATCTCCGCCTCGCGCAGCACCTCGTCCAGGCTCTTGTCGGAGGCCCACTGGTAGGCCGCCCACGCGAAGCCGAGGTCCGGCTCGCGCTGGCCCACGCCCTCCGCCTGGTTGATGCGGTGCTCCTCCTCCAGGGCGTCGAGCCGGCCCCAGATGCGGACCATCTCGCCGAGCGCCGCCTTGGCCGGGCCGTTCGGCACCTTGGGCGGGGCCGCGTCGTCGGACTGGCGGGCCTCGAAGACCAGCGCCGAGACACAGGCGGCCAGTTCGGCCGGGTTCAGCCCCTCCCAGACACCCTCGCGCAGGCATTCCGAGGCCAGCAGGTCCAGCTCTCCGTAGAGCCGGGCCAGCCGCTTGCCGTGCACGGTGACCTCGTCCTCGCGCAGGTAGTCCAGTTCGGTGAGCAGCGCGTGGATCCGGTCGAAGGTGCGGGCGATGGTGTTCGTCCGGCCCTCGATGCGGCGCTCCAGCTGCAGGGTGTCGCGCTTGAGCCGGTGGTAGCGCTCGGCCCAGCGGGCGTGGTCCTCGCGCTCGTCGCAGCCGTGGCAGGGGTGCGCCCGCAGTTCGGCGCGCAGCCGGGCGATCTCCCGGTCGTCGGCCGCCGCGGCCCGGCCGCGCCGCTGCCGCTCGGGCTGGACGTGCCCGGCCTTGTTGCGCAGGGCGGTCGCCAGGTCCCGGCGGGACTGCGGGGAGCGCGGGTTGAAGGTCTTCGGGATCCGCATCCGGTCGAGGGCCTCCACCGGCACCGGGAAGTCGATCGCGGCGAGCCGCTTGACCTGCCGTTCGGCGGTGAGGACCAGCGGGCGGGGGCCCTCGGCGTACTCGTAGCCGCGGTGCCCGTGGACCCGCCCGGCGGGAACGCCCGGGTCGAGGACGAGGGCGAGGCCGGCGAACTTGCCCGTGGGGACGTGGATGATGTCGCCGGGCTTGAGCCGCTCCAGGGAGCTCGCCGCCTGGGCACGTCGCTGCGCCGCGCCCTGCTTGGCCAGTTCGGTCTCGCGGTCCTTGAGCTCGCGGCGCAGCCGCGCGTACTCCTCGAAGTCGCCGAGGTGGCAGGTCATGCCCTCGCGGTAGCCCTCGAGTCCCTCCTCGTTGCGCTGGACCTGGCGGGAGATCCCGACGACCGAGCGGTCGGCCTGGAACTGCGCGAAGGAGGTCTCCAGGAGTTCGCGGGAGCGGTGGCGCCCGAACTGCTGGACCAGGTTGACGGCCATGTTGTACGAGGGCTTGAAGCTGGAGCGCAGCGGATAGGTGCGGGTGCCGGCGAGGCCGGCGAGCTGCACCGGGTCCATGCCGCGCTGCCAGAGCACCACGGCGTGGCCCTCGACGTCGATGCCGCGGCGGCCGGCCCGGCCGGTGAGCTGGGTGTACTCGCCGGGGGTGATGTCGGCGTGCTGTTCGCCGTTCCATTTGACGAGCTTCTCCAGGATGACCGTGCGCGCGGGCATGTTGATGCCCAGGGCGAGGGTCTCCGTGGCGAAGACGGCCTTGACCAGGCCGCGGACGAACAGCTCCTCGACGACCTCCTTGAAGGTGGGGAGCATGCCCGCGTGGTGGGCGGCGATGCCGCGCTCCAGGCCTTCGAGCCACTCGTAGTAGCCCAGGACGTGGAGGTCCTCGGCGGGGATGGAGGCGGTGCGCTCCTCGACGAGCTCGCGGACCTTCAGGCGCGCGCTGTCGTCGTTGAGCCGCAGGCCGGCGTACAGGCACTGCTGGACGGCGGCCTCGCAGCCGGCCCGGCTGAAGATGAAATTGATGGCCGGGAGGAGGTCGTCGTTGTCGAGGCGGGCGATGACCTCGGGGCGGCCGGGGGTCCAGATCCGGCTGCGGGAGCGGCGCTCGCGCTCGCGGTCGGCCTCGCGGACCATCTTGCCGCGCCGCCGGTCCTTGGGGCTGTAGCTGCGGGTGTTCTCCTCGCGGGCCATGCGCAGCAGGTCGGGGTTGACCTCGCGGCGGGCGGAGCCGCGGCCCCCGTGGTCGGACTCCTCCTCGAAGAGGTCGTAGATCCGGCGGCCGGCCATGACGTGCTGCCACAGCGGTACGGGCCGCTCCTCGGAGACGATCACCTCGGTGTCGCCGCGGACGGTGTCGAGCCAGTCGCCGAACTCCTCGGCGTTGGAGACGGTCGCGGAGAGCGACACCAGGGTCACCGACTCGGGGAGGTGGATGATCACCTCTTCCCAGACGGCGCCGCGGAAGCGGTCGGAGAGGTAGTGCACCTCGTCCATCACGACGTAGCCGAGGCCGCCGAGCGCCTGGGAGCCCGCGTACAGCATGTTGCGGAGCACCTCGGTGGTCATGACGACCACGGGCGCGTCGCCGTTGACGCTGTTGTCACCGGTCAGCAGGCCCACCTTGTCGGCGCCGTAGCGCTTGACGAGGTCGGCGAACTTCTGGTTCGACAGGGCCTTGATCGGCGTCGTGTAGAAGCACTTGCGGCCCTGCTGGAGGGCGAGGTGCACGGCGAACTCGCCCACGATGGTCTTGCCCGAGCCGGTCGGGGCGGCCACCAGGACGCCCTTGCCGGCCTCCAGTGCCTTGCAGGCCTCGACCTGGTACGGGTCCAGGTCGAATTCGTACATCTCGCGGAAGGGGGCCAGGGCGGAGGCCTCTTCGGCGGCGCGGATCCGGGCAGCGGCGTACCGCTCGGCGGGTGAGAGTTCTTCGGTCATCTTGCTGTCGAGCCTACCCGCCGCCTCTGACAACAGTCTCGATCATTTATGTGATCGGCCGGAGGCTCCCTGAGGGCCGTCGCGGCCGGCCGGCCCGCCCGGGCCGGCCGGCTCCGCCTCTCACGTGGCGTCGTCGTAACCGTTGATCTGGCGGCGTCCGCCGTCGGACTGCTCGGGCAGGACGGAGGCGGCCGGGGCCGAGTCCGCGTCGCCGATCCGGGACGGGGTCAGGTCCAGGTCCGAGGCCTCGTCGTCGTCGAGGTCGGCGTCCGGGTTGGCGCGCCGGCGGCGGCGGTCGTTGAGCAGGCAGATCCCGAGGGCGAGGAAGTACAGGGCCACGATCGGGGAGGCCAGGGTCAGCATGGTGACCGGGTCGCCGGTGGGCGTGGCGAAGGCCGCGAAGATCGTGATGCCGAGGACCATGCCCCGCCACCAGCTGCCGAGCCGCTTGGCGCTGAGGATGCCGGTGAAGTTCAGCAGCACCAGGATCAGCGGCAGCTCGAAGGCGAGGCCGAAGACCACGACCATGCGCGTGACCAGGTCGAGGTAGTCGTCGACCGGCAGCAGGTTCTTGACGTGGTCGGGGGTGAAGCCGAGGAGGATCTCCGCGGTCTGCGGCAGGATCTTGTACGCCAGGACCGCGCCGGCCAGGAACAGCGGGGCGCCGACGGCCACGAAGCTCAGCGTGTACCGCTTCTCGTTCTTGTGCAGGCCGGGGGCGGCGAACGCCCACAGCTGGTACAGCCAGACCGGGGCGGACAGCACCATGCCCGCGGAGAGGCCGACCTTCAGCGCGATGGAGAAGGGGCCGGTCAGACCGTTGGCGGTCATCTCGGCGCAGGGGGCGCCGTTGCGCTGGTGGGTGGCTCCGTTGACGCAGCCGACGGAGGAGAGCATCGGCTCCAGCAGGAAGTCGATGATCGGCCGGAAGAAGTAGGCGCAGACGATCGTGACCACGGCGATCGCCAGGACCGACTTCAGCAGGCGGTTTCTCAGCTCACGCAGGTGCTCGACGAGCGGCATCCGCCCTTCGGCGTCCTTCGGAAGCCGATCTCGTTTCCCCTGCTTGCGGGCAGACTTGAGCAACCCACGTCCCTTGTCTCGTTGCAAATGACCGGCGTGCTGGGGGACGACCCCCCGGGTGTCAGCCCTGGGCGGTGCGGCCCGGCTCGCCGACCGGACGGGAGCTGGTCACGTCACCGGGAGCGGCCTGGATGGTGCGCGGGGCGACCGGCTGCTGGGTGTCGGCGGCCGGGGCGGCGGCGGGGGCGTCCTCGGCCTCGCCGTCCCTCTTCATGGCCTTGGCCTCGCTCTTGAGGATCCGGGCCGACTTGCCGAGCGAGCGGGCCATCTCGGGAAGCTTCTTGGCGCCGAACAGCAGCACGATCACAGCGATGATCAGAAGGATCTCAAGGGGCTTCAGATTGCCGATCATGTGTGTCTTCCTTACTCACCGAAACGGCTGGTTTGTGGTGGCCTCGCGATGCCGGACAGGCGTCGTCCGGTACCTCTCTGACATGGATCGTAACCCCCGGGGGTGAACGCCCGGCAATCCCCAGGGGGTGTCAGCGCTTGCCTGCGGCTCCGACGGTACGGGTCGGGCCGCACGGTTTCCATAACCGGTACGTGAACACCTGCCCGCGCACCGGGCGCCCCCCCTAGTGCCGCAGGGCGCCCTCGCGCCGCGCGGCCCCGGCCAGGTCGGTCGCCGCCCGCTCGAGGTCCCCGGACGCTTCGGTGATCCGGCGGCTGGCCAGGGCCACCTGCCCCGACAGCCGCCGGACCTCCAGGAAGACCCGCACGGCCAGCACGGACAGGACGGCGACCCCGAGGAAGCCCAGGGCAATCGCAAACATCGGCCACAGCATGGGACGAGCCTAGCGCGCCCGTCTCAGAGGCTGCGCAGGGTGCTCACTCCCCCGCCGGTCAGCAGCTCCACGATGCGCTCACCGGCGGGTTTGCGGACCTGTGCGGAGCACTCGGGGCAGGTGAAGGAGTAGAACGTGGCCCTGCGGCTGCCGCCGATCGCCAGCCGCAGGGCGTCCGCCGCGAGCTCGAAGCGCGCCCGGCACTCGGGACAGGCGGCCTTGAAGGTGACCGGTTCCCCACCGGAAGATGGCGACATCTCTCCGCGCCCCCTCTAGACCTGTTCCCCGTACCCCGCGAGTGCTTCTGTGGCGGCCCTGCGGGCGCTCTGCGCCAGCTCCGGCGGCGAGACGATCCGCCCGTCACGGCCCAGGCGCAGCGCGAGCCGCCGCAGGGAGGCCGGGTCGGGGCTGCGCAGCACGATCCGCAGGCCGCCGTCGGGCAGTTCCTCGGCGCTGTCGTGCGGGTAGTACTCGGCGACCCAGCGGCCGCCGGGACCGACCTCGACGACCACCTCCGGGTCCTCGGCGGCCGGCTGGACCAGGCCCTCGGACAGGTCGCGGGGCTCGATGGCCGGCGGTTCGGCGCGTTCGTCGAGGAGGCGGATCTCGGCCACCCGGTCGAGGCGGAAGGTGCGCCGCGCCTCCGAGAGGTGGCACCAGCCCTCCAGGTAGGTGTGCCCCACCGCGAAGAGCCGGATCGGGTCGACGGTGCGCTCGGTCAGCTCGTCGCGGGCGGGCGAGTAGTAGCGCAGCCACAGCCGGCGCCGCTCGGAGATGGCCCGGTCGACGTCGGCGAAGACCCCGCCCTCGGACTCGAAGGTCACCGACAGCCGGGAGCTGGCCCCGGCGGCCTCGCCGGCGGCCGCCTCCAGCTTGGCGGTGGCCCGCAGCAGCGCGTCCCGGTCGCTCTCGCGCAGCCCCGGCAGGGTCGCCACCGCGCGGGCGGCGACCAGCAGGGAGGTGGCCTCGTCGGCGGCCAGGCGCAGCGGCTCGGCGGTGGACTCCCCCGAGGCGTCGGCGTTGTGCCACCAGATCCGGTCGCCGTCGGTGTCGATGTCGAGCAGGTCCCCGCCGCGGAAGCTGGTGCCGCACATGGGCAGCACGTCGAGGTCCGAGATCAGCTCGTCCTCGGTGATCCCGAAGGCCCGGGCGACGTCCGCGACGTGCGCCCCGGGGCGCTCGCGCAGGTAGGTCACCAGGGACAGCATCCGGCGGGTCTGGTCGATGGCGTTCGCGGCCATGCTGGTACGTCTCCCCCTCAGGGCGTTGCTAGTGAAGTTCCTGGTCAGCCCTGGGCGACGGCGCGCAGCCGGTCGACCACATCGGCCCGCAGGTCCGCGGGTTCCACCACCACGACGTCGGGGCCGAACTCCACGAGCCAGGCGTCGAGCCCGTGCCCGTACGGGATCTCCAGCTCGTCCCAGCCGTCGGCGCCCTCGCGGACCGCGGTGGCCTTGGCCCGCAGCGGGTACCCGGAACCGGCACGCAGCCGGATCAGCGCCGAGCGCTGGGCGCCCTCCCCGGCCCAGGCCGCCACGGTCTCCCGCACGGTCACCACGTCGGGGACCTCGGCGGTGTACTTCCCGGCCCGCGAGCGCACCTTGCCGGTGATCCGGGAGAGCCGGAACACCCGCTCCGCCCCGCGGTCGCGGTCGTAGCCCGCCAGGTACCAGTGGCCGCGCCAGCACTCCAGGGCCCACGGCTCGACCTGGCGCTGCTCGGGCCGGGCGGCGTTGGACTTGCGGTAGTCGAAGACCACGGGACGGCGGTCCCGGCAGGCGAGCATCAGCGGCTCGAAGGCCGCCTCGTGAACGGGGATGCGCGGCTCGATCGCACTGTGCTGGCCCTCGTACGGGTCGCCGGCCTCCGGCATCCCGCCCGCCCGCAGCTTCTGCAGGGCCCCGCTGGCCGCGCCCGCGAGGCGGGCCTGCTGCCAGACCTTGGCCGCCAGCCCCAGCGCGGCGGCCTCCTCGGCGTCCAGGGAGACGGGGGGCAGCCGGTTGCTGTCGCGACGCGCCAGGTAGCCGGTCTCGCCCTCCAGGTTCTCCACCGTCTCGATCACCAGGCCGAGCTCGCGCAGGTCGTCCTTGTCCCGCTCGAACATGCGATTGAAGGAATCGTCGTTCCCGGCTTCCAGGTAGGCCTCGATCGATCCGCGCAGCTCGCGCTTGCTGAGGGGACGCCGGGTCCCCAGCAGACACAGCGCCAGATTCATCAGCCGCTCGGCCTTGGCGATCGCCATCGACGCCCTTCCCCCACTGCTCGACACACACTCGTGACCGTTGACCGTACCGCCAAGGCGGTCCCGGACAAAAGCGAGGGCCCCCGCCTCACGGCGGGGGCCCAGCGCGGTGACTGCCCGTGGATCAGGCGGCCATCAGGTCACAGACGAAGATCAGCGTCTCGCCCGGCTTGATGGCACCGCCGGCGCCGTGGTCGCCGTAGGCGAGGTGCGGCGGGATGACCAGCTTGCGGCGGCCGCCGACCTTCATGCCCTGGACACCCTGGTCCCAGCCCGGGATGACCTGACCGACACCGAGCTTGAACTGCAGCGCCGAGCCGCGGTTCCAGGAGGCGTCGAACTCCTCGCCGGTGGAGTAGGCCACGCCCACGTAGTGGACCGAGACCACGGAGCCGGCCTTGGCCTCCGCGCCGTCACCCTCCCAGATGTCCTCGATGACCAGGCCGGCCGGCACCGGGAAATCAGGGAAGTCGATCTCGGGCTTCTCGAGCTTGTCGCTCACGGAACTGCTCCTCATGCGTACGGATGCGGGCCCCTGACCGCGGCGGCGGAAAAGGGCAACCCCACCAGTCTTACACCGTGCCGAGGATGTCCACGACGAAGACGAGCGTGGAGTTCGCGGGGATCTCACCCTGCGCCTGGTCCTTGTACCCCTGCTCCGGCGGGATCACCAGCAGCACGCGGCTGCCGACCTTCTTGCCCACCAGACCCTTGTCCCAGCCCTGGATGACCTGGCCCGTGCCGATCTGCGTCGAGAACGGCTGCCCGGTCTTCCAGGAGTTGTCGAACAGCGTCGCCGCTTCCTTGCCCTCGTTCGGGACCCACGTCGCACCGCTGTACTGCATGAAGACCGTCTGACCGGACTTCACCTCCGGGCCCTTGCCCTCGATCAGGACCTTGTCGACCAGCTCCTTCGGCGGGTCGTTCTTCGGGACCGTGATCGTGGCTTCCTTCTCCTCGTCGGCCTTCACCTGCGGCAGGTCCGACGGGATCGGGGCCTGGGTGCCCTCGGCCTTCTTCGGCACGACCTGGTCCACGTCGATCACGAAGACCAGATTGTCCTTCGCGCCCACGCCCAGCTTCGGCTGGCCCTGGTCACCGAAGGCCGCGGCCGGCGGGGCCACGACCAGCAGCCGGCTGCCGACCTTCTTGCCGAGCACCGAGTCGCCGAACAGCGGCAGGGTCTGCGGCGAACCGGCCGTGAAGGGCAACGGCTCGCCGCCCTGGTCGTAGGAGCTCGGCAGGTCCTTGCCGCTCTTCCAGATCTTGCCCGTGAACTTGGCGATCACGAGGTCGTTCTTCTTGACCTCGGGCCCGGTGCCCTCCTTGAGGACGTTCACCACGAACTTGCCGCTCGGCTCACCCTTGGGAACGGTGATCTCCGCCTTCTTGCCCGCTTCACCGGCCACCGTCGGCATCGGGTCCGCGGAGGCGACCGGCTTCGGCACCTCGGCGGGCTTGGAGGCGCCGGCCGACGGAGAGGAGTCCTTCTTCCCGGAGTCGTCGCCCCCTCCGCAGGCCGCAGTGAGCATCAGAGCCGGCACGATGAGCGCGGCAGCAAGTCGGCGTCGCACAGTGGTCCTCAGGGTCGCTGGAATGGTCCGTCGTAGCGGCCCACTCTACGGGCTGGCCCCTGCGCCACAAGGCTCTGGCATGCGAGGACCCCGCACGCCGACGCGTACGGGGCCCCCGGCCGCACCGGTCACATACCGGCGATCAGCTTCTCCACCCGGTCGTCCACCGACCGGAACGGGTCCTTGCACAGCACCGTGCGCTGCGCCTGGTCATTGAGCTTGAGGTGCACCCAGTCCACCGTGAAGTCCCGCCGCTGCTCCTGCGCCCGGCGGATGAAGTCCCCGCGCAGCCGCGCCCTGGTGGTCTGCGGGGGCACCGACTTGCCCTCGAAGATCTTCAGGTCGTTGCAGACCCGCTCGGCCTGACCCTTGCGCTCCAGCAGGTAGTACAGCCCCCGCCGGCGGTGGATGTCGTGGTACGCGAGGTCTATCTGGGCGACCCGCGGATTGGACATGGTCATGTTGTGCTTGGCCCGGTAGCGCTCGATCAGCTGGTACTTCATGACCCAGTCGATCTCCCGGCCGATCCGGTCCAGGTCCTCGGCCTCGATGGCGTCCAGGGTCCGGCCCCACAGCTCCAGCACCTGCTCCACGACCCCGGTACGGATCCCCCGCCGCTCGGCGAAGTCCAGGGCCTTGTCGTAGTACTCGCGCTGGATCTCCAGGGCGGAGGCCTCCCGGCCGCTGGCCAGGCGCACCTTGCGCTGGCCCGTGATGTCGTGGCTGACCTCGCGGATCGCCCGGATCGGGTTCTCCAGGGTCAGGTCCCGCATCACCGTCCCCGCCTCGATCATGCGCAGCACGAGGTCCGTGGCGCCGACCTTGAGCAGCATCGTCGTCTCGGACATGTTGGAGTCCCCGACGATCACGTGCAGGCGCCGGTAGCGCTCCGCGTCCGCGTGCGGCTCGTCGCGGGTGTTGATGATCGGACGGGAACGGGTGGTGGCGGAACTGACGCCCTCCCAGATGTGCTCGGCCCGCTGGCTGACGCAGTAGACCGCGCCCCGGGGGGTCTGCAGCACCTTGCCCGCGCCGCAGATCAGCTGGCGCGTGACGAGGAAGGGAATCAGGATGTCCGCCAGACGGGAGAATTCTCCGTGCCGGGCCACGAGGTAGTTCTCGTGGCAACCGTACGAATTGCCCGCCGAGTCGGTGTTGTTCTTGAACAGGTAGACGTCGCCCGCGATTCCCTCCTCGTGCAGGCGGCGTTCGGCGTCGACGAGCAGGCCTTCCAGAATGCGCTCGCCCGCTTTGTCGTGGGTGACCAGTTCGGTCAGACTGTCGCATTCGGGTGTTGCATATTCCGGATGCGATCCCACATCGAGGTACAGGCGGGCGCCGTTCCGCAGGAACACATTGCTGCTGCGGCCCCATGACACGACACGGCGGAAGAGGTAGCGCGCCACTTCGTCAGGAGACAGTCGGCGCTGTCCCCTGAACGTGCACGTGACGCCGTACTCGTTCTCCAGCCCGAAAATGCGGCGGTCCATGACTGAACATTACGCCTTCTGCCCTCTTCTGAAACCGGGTTCGAAGACGGCGTTCCGATCAGTTTTTGATCAACCGCTCCGAAGGCGCCCCCGCCGAGCCCGCCACGGCCCGGCTGCGGC
>NZ_JZWV01000219.1 GCF_000966975.1 Streptomyces katrae
GAGTGGCCGTCAGCACCAGCAGCGCCGCCACCCCCGCACCGCCGGCCACCGCGAAACCGGCCGTCGTCCCGCCCAGTTCCACCGCCGGACCGGCCGCCGCCGTACCGATGGCCGCACCCACACCGAAGAAGGTCACCAGCCAGGAGAAGGCCTCGGTCACCGTGCCCGCCGGGGCGTGCCGGTCCACCACGATGAACGCACAGGCCAGCGAAGGCGCCAGGAACACACCCGCGACCGCGGCCAGCGCCGTCATCGCCACCGGCCCGACACTCAGCATCAGCGGCAGGTAACCCACCGCCAGCAGGCCCACCAGCAGCCGCAGCCGCCGCTCCGGAGCCCCGCCCACTGCCGGGCGCCGTAACACACGCCGCCCGCCAGCGCGCCGAGCCCCACCGCCGCCATCAGCCAGCCGTACACCGCCTGGCCGCCGTGGTCGTCGGAGTACGCCACCGCCGCCACCGCGATCGAGCCCAGCGCCATGCCCACGAAGAAGAAAGCACCCAGCAGCGCCAGCAGCCCGCGCGAGCGCAGCGCGCCCAGCCAATGGGCCTCGCGCGGCGCCGAGCGCCACGTACGGGAGGGCTCGGAGAGCACCACCATCAGCACGCCCACCAGACCGACACCGTTGAGCACCAGCAGCGCGGCGCCCGGGGACCACAGCGCGACGCACAGCGTCACCAGCAGCGGGCCCACCGTGTACATGATCTCCTGGGCCACGGCGTCCATCGCGTACGCGGCGTGCACCCGCTCCTCACGGCCACCGAGCACCGTCGGCCACAGGGCCCGCAGACCGCCCTCCAGAGGCGGGGTGAACAGACCGGAGACCAGCACCGCCGCATAGGCGGCCGCCATCGACCCCGTCCCCGCCGCGGCCAGCCACACCATGCCCAGCGCGGAGACCAACGCCGCCGGCAGCTGCACCCGCGGCTGCCCGTACAGGTCCACCGCCCGGCCCAGCAGCGGCTGCCCCACCGCGTTCGCCAGCCCGTACGCGGCCGCCAGCGCGCCCGCCAGGCTGTAGCTGCCGCCCTCGGAGCGGATGAAGAGGACGATCGCGATGGCGGCGGTGGCGTTCGGCAGCCGGCCCAGCAGCGTGCCCGCCAGGAGCCGCGCCGCGTACCGGGTCCTGAGCAGCTCCGCGTAACCCGCGGCCATGAGTGCCCCCTTCTGCCCGGACTGTCCGCCGGGGTAATACGTATAACTCGACCCGTCATACGTACCATGGCCGCAGACCCCGGGTCCACCCCGCGGACCAGCCCCACCCGCCCCACCTGGCACTTCAGGAGATTCCTGTGACGAGACCCACCAGCCGCGACGTCGCCACCGCCGCCGGAGTCTCCCAGGCCACCGTCTCCCTCGTCCTCGGCGACAAATGGCGCGGCCGCGTCTCCGAACGCACCGCCGCCCACGTCCGCGAAACCGCCACCACCCTCGGCTACCGCCCCAACCTCGCCGCCCGCAACCTCCGCCTCGGCAGCACCCGCACCGCCCTCCTCGTCGTCCCCGCCCTCACCAACGAGTTCTTCGCCCGCGTCTACACCGGCGCCGCCCGCGTCGCCGCCGCCCACGGCTTCGGCGTCGTCCTCTACCCCTCCCCCGACGGCACCGGCCCCGCCCGCGACCCCTTCGCCTCCGCCCGCGCCGCCATCGACGGCGTCATCGCCTCCTCCATGGCCGCCGCGGCCCTCGACGCCATCGGCGGCGACGACCTCCCCCTCGTCATGCTCGACAGCGACCCCACCGCCGGCCGCGCCGCCGCCCACGTCAACCTCGCCATGACCGACGGCGTCCGCCAAGCCGCCGAACACCTCCTCGGCCACGGCCACCGCCGCTTCCTCCACCTCGCCGCCGACGTCGACACCTGGACCTTCCACATCCGCGCCCACGCCCTCGCCACCCTCCTCGGCCCCACCACCGAGCTGCGCACCGTACGCGCCGCCCTCAGCGTCGACGCCGCCCGCACGGCCATGGAAACCGCCCTCGCGAACCCCACGGAACGCCCCACCGCCATCCTCTGCGACGACGACGTCCTCGCCGCCGGAGCCTGCAAGGCCGCCCGCCGCCTCGGCCTGCGCGTCCCCGAGGACCTCTCCGTCACCGGCATCGACGACCTCGGCCTCGCCACCGCCGTCGAACCCGAACTCACCACCGTCCGCCTCCCCGCCGAACAGGTCGGCGAACACGGCATGAACGCCCTCCTCGCCGTCCTCGAAGGCCGCCCCTGGACCGCCCCCGACATCCCCGTCCACCTCGTCGTCCGCGACTCCACCGGCCCCGCCCCGGCCTGACGCACGAAGGCCCCGGCCCGCCCCCGTACGGGGCGAACCGGGGCCTCGCGGCGTCCCCGGACTACTCGGCGTCGTCCTCCGGCGCCTCGTCGTTCGACACGGCATCCACCTGCGCCGCCGCCGGAACCTCCGCCTCCAGCAGCCGCGACAGCTGACGCCCCCGGATCCGCTTGAACTTCCGCTGCTGCGACCGCGTACGGTCCAGCACCGCGACCTCCAGCCGCTCCGCCGGGATCGTCTTGTCGGCCCCGTTGGCCTGGCTGGACAGCGCCTGCACCGCCAGCTTCAGCGCCTCGGACAGGGTCATCCCGTCCTGGTGCCGCTGGTCCAGGTAGCTGCTGATCTGCTCCGCGTTCCCGCCGACCGCGACCGAGCCGTGCTCGTCCACGATCGACCCGTCGTGCGGCAGCCGGTAGATCTGGTCCCCGGCGGCCGTCGCACCCACCTCGGCGACGACCAGCTCCACCTCGTACGGCTTCTCACCGGCCGAGGAGAAGATCGTGCCGAGGGTCTGCGCGTACACGTTCGCCAGACCGCGCGCCGTCACGTCGTCACGGTCGTAGGTGTACCCGCGCAGGTCGGCGTAGCGGACGCCGCCGATGCGCAGGTTCTCGTACTCGTTGTACTTGCCGGCGGCCGCGAAGCCGATCCGGTCGTAGATCTCGCTGAACTTGTGCAGCGCACGGGACGGGTTCTCACCGACGAACACGATGCCGTCGGCGTACTGCAGCACGACGAGGCTGCGACCGCGGGCGATGCCCTTCCGGGCGTATTCCGCCCGGTCGGCCATGGCCTGCTGGGGTGACACATAGAACGGAGTCGACACCGGCTTTCCGTCCCTTTCTTCTGGGCGACGAGAGGACTGGTCAGAGCAGGGCGGCGCGCGGTCCGTCGGGCTCCTGGAGCCGGCGGTCCGTCACCTTGCGGGCGAGCGCCTGCGACTCGTCCTCGTCCAGCCTGCGGAAACCCTCGTCGGTGATGACGGTGACGATGGGGTAGATGTGGCGGTACAGGTCCGGGCCGCCGGTCGCCGAGTCGTCGTCGGCGGCGTCGTACAGCGCCTGCACGACCAGGGTGGTGGCCTGCTCCTCCGTCAGATCGGGGCGGTAGAGCTTCTTCATGGAGCCCCGGGCGAAGATGGAACCGGAACCGGTGGCGGCGTAGCCGTGCTCCTCGGAGCGGCCGCCGGTCACGTCGTAGGAGAAGATCCGGCCCTTCTCCTTGGCCTCGTCGTACCCCGCGAACAGCGGCACGACCGCCAACCCCTGCATGGCCATGCCCAGATTGCTCCGGATCATGGTCGAGAGCCGGTTCGCCTTGCCCTCCAGGGAGAGCGTCGCCCCTTCGACCTTCTCGAAGTGCTCCAGCTCCAGCTGGAACAGCTTGACCATCTCCACGGCCAGGCCGGCCGTACCGGCGATGCCCACCGCGGAGTACTCGTCCGCCGGGAACACCTTCTCGATGTCCCGCTGCGCGATCATGTTCCCCATGGTCGCCCGCCGGTCACCGGCGAGGACGACCCCGCCGGGGAAGGTGGCGGCGACGATGGTCGTCCCGTGCGGGGCCTCGACGATCCCCTCGGGAAGCTTCCGGTTCCCCGGCAGCATCTCGGGCGCGTGCGCGCCCAGGAAGTCCATGAAGGACGACGACCCCGGCGTCAGGAAGGCTGCCGGTAGACGCCCTGTGCCACGATTGTTGGCTTCCACGCGTGTCCCTCCAGGTATGAGATGGCCCGACGCAGGGTGTCGGGATCGTCTCCCAACTTGCCGATGGCCGAGTTGCAGTTGAAGCACAGTACGCCTCGGACCCTACCCGTCTCGTGGCAATGATCCACATGGACGGCCGGAGCTTTCAGACAGATACAACAAAGACCGCCCTGAGCTGCAACCATTTCGTCCCGCTCAGCCTCGGTCATGCCATACGCACGCTTGAGATGAGCAGCGCGGCTCTCGATGGCACGGCACGCCTTGCAACGCGTCGACAACCCGTCCGACGCCGTCTTGTTCCGATCCCATTCCGAGTGCGGCTTGATCTCCCCGCACCGGCGGCAGTACTTGTGCCCCTCGGGTGCTTCAACCCGGGGACGAACGTTCTTCCCCTTGGCCTTCTGGCGTTGCTGATGATATTCGGCCGCGCACGGCCTGCAGTAGCACTGCAGGCCGTCACGCATTGCCTTGTTGGAAGCGAATGCCTCCAGCGGCTTGACTAGGCCACATCGCGGACACTGCTTCCCCGCCCCCAACATCCACCCTCTCCAAGCGATTTCACCTTCGATTCGAAGGTGAAATCACTCTCCACCCTTCTGAACGAAGGAGCGCACGAAGTCCTCGGCGTTCTCCTCGAGCACATCATCGATTTCGTCGAGCACCGAGTCGACGTCGTCGGAGAGCTTTTCCTGTCGTTCCTTGAGGTCGGACTGCGCTTCCGCGGCCTGCTCCTCGACCTCTTCGGTCGAGCGAGTGGCCTTCTGCTGTCCGCCGCCGGTGTCCTTGGTCGCCATGTCTACCTCACCCCGCTCGGTTCGCGCGCTCACACGGAGAGACCCCGGGATTCGGGACCTCTCAAGATCAGACCCTACGCCGGACCCTACAAGGAGGGTCCGGCATTCGTCCCCGTACTTTCACAACGTCCGGCTGTCTTCATGATTCCCAGACCGGGGGCCTTTCAGGCCCCGAAGGCACCGCTCACTGCCCCGAAAGCACCCGGACCAGGTCCTCCGCCGTGCGACAGCGGTCCAGGAGCTCCTTGACGTGCTTGCGGGTCCCCCGCAGGGGCTCCAGGGTCGGGACCCGCTGGAGGGAGTCGCGGCCCGGGAGGTCGAAGATCACCGAGTCCCAGGAGGCCGCCGCCACGTCGTCCGCGTACTGCTCCAGGCAGCGGCCGCGGAAGTACGCCCGGGTGTCCTCCGGGGGCTTGCTCTGGGCCCGCTCCACGGCCGGCTCCTCCAGGAGCCGCTTCATCTTCCCGCGGGCCACCAGGCGGTTGTACAGCCCCTTCTCGGGGCGCACGTCCGAGTACTGGAGGTCCACCAGGTGCAGCCGCGCCGCGTCCCAGCCGAGTCCGTCGCGCCTGCGGTAGCCCTCCAGGATCTCCCGCTTGGCGATCCAGTCCAGCTCGCCCGCCAGGCTCATCGGGTCGGTCTCCAGCCGGCCCAGCACGTCCTCCCAGCGGCTCAGGACGTCCTTGGTCTGCTCGTCGGCGTCGGTGCCGAACCGCTCGTCCACGTACTTCCGGGCCAGCTCGAAGTACTCCATCTGGAGTTGTACGGCGGTCAGCGTCCGTCCGCTGCGGAGCGTGATCAGGTGCTGGAGGTCGGGGTCGTGGGAGACCTGGTGCAGGGTGCGCACCGGCTGGTCCACGGCCAGGTCGACGTTGATGAACCCGTCCTCGATCATGGACAGGACCAGGGCGGTCGTGCCCAGCTTGAGGTAGGTGGAGATCTCGGAGAGGTTGGCGTCCCCGATGATCACGTGGAGCCGGCGGTACTTCTCCGCGTCCGAGTGGGGCTCGTCGCGGGTGTTGATGATGGGGCGCTTGAGGGTGGTCTCCAGTCCGACCTCGACCTCGAAGTAGTCCGCGCGCTGGCTGATCTGGAAGCCGTGCTCGCGGCCGTCCTGTCCGATGCCGACGCGGCCGGCTCCGGTGAAGACGAGGCGGGAGACGAAGAAGGGCGTCAGGTGGCGCACGATGTCCGAGAAGGGGGTCTCCCGCTTCATCAGGTAGTTCTCGTGCGTGCCGTAGGAGGCGCCCTTGTTGTCGGTGTTGTTCTTGTAGAGGTGGATCGGCTGGGCGCCGGGGAGCTGGGCGGCCCGTTCGGCGGCCTCGGCCATGATGCGTTCGCCGGCCTTGTCCCAGAGCACCGCGTCGAGGGGGTTGGTGATCTCGGGCGAGCTGTACTCGGGGTGCGCGTGGTCGACGTAGAGCCGTGCGCCGTTGGTGAGGATGACGTTGGCGAGGCCGATGTCCTCGTCGGTCAGCTGGCTGCTGTCGGCGGCCTCGCGGGCGAGGTCGAAGCCGCGGGCGTCCCGCAGCGGGTTCTCCTCCTCGAAGTCCCAGCGGGCGCGTCGCGCCCGGTGCATCGCCGCCGCGTAGGCGTTGACGATCTGGGACGAGGTGAGCATGGCATTGGCGTTCGGGTGCCCGGGGACGGAGATCCCGTACTCCGTCTCGATCCCCATTACTCGCCGTACGGTCATGCGGCCCTCCTTGCCCGGCGCCGCTCCCGTTCGGGGCGGCGCTCAAGTACCGCTGGTGCTCCGGTGCGTCATGTGCGGTGCCCGTCCCGCACTGCGCGACCGGCGGTACGGAAGAGCCTAGAACCACTCCGCGCTGGTGGGGAGATCATTTCAGTCATTGACTTCGCCTTGTCACGGCCGGAAAAGGCGGGCGGTAAAGCAGGCGGCCGCGGGTGCCGTGTGAGGCACCCGCAGCCGCCTCGCGCCGTCAGAGGTACTGACCGGTATTCGCCACCGTGTCGATGGATCGTCCGGTGTCCGCGCCCTGCTTTCCGGTGACGAGGGTGCGGATGAATACGATCCGCTCGCCCTTCTTTCCGGAGATGCGGGCCCAGTCGTCGGGGTTGGTGGTGTTGGGCAGGTCCTCGTTCTCCTTGAACTCGTCCACGCAGGCCTGGAGGAGGTGGGAGACCCGCAGGCCCTTCTGGTTGTGTTCGAGGAAGGCCTTGATGGCCATCTTCTTGGCCCGGTCGACGATGTTCTGGATCATCGCTCCGGAGTTGAAGTCCTTGAAGTAGAGGACTTCCTTGTCGCCGTTGGCGTACGTGACCTCGAGGAAGCGGTTTTCCTCGCTTTCCGCGTACATCTGTTCGACGACGGTCTGGATCATGCTGTGGACGGCCACCTCGGGCGAGCCCGAGTGCTCGCTGAGGTCGTCCGTGTGCAGCGGCAGCGAGGCCTTGAGGTACTTCGCGAAGATGTCCTTCGCGGCCTCGGCGTCCGGGCGCTCGATCTTGATCTTCACGTCGAGGCGGCCGGGCCGCAGGATCGCCGGGTCGATCATGTCCTCGCGGTTGGAGGCGCCGATGACGATGACGTTCTCCAGGCCCTCCACACCGTCGATCTCGGCGAGCAGCTGCGGGACGATGGTGTTCTCCACGTCCGAGCTGACGCCGGATCCGCGGGTGCGGAAGAGGGACTCCATCTCGTCGAAGAAGACGATGACGGGGGTGCCCTCGCTCGCCTTCTCGCGGGCACGCTGGAAGACGAGGCGGATGTGCCGCTCGGTCTCGCCGACGTACTTGTTGAGGAGTTCGGGGCCCTTGATGTTCAGGAAGTAGGACTTCCCCGCCGCCTGTCCGGTCACCTCCGCGACCTTCTTGGCAAGGGAGTTGGCGACGGCCTTGGCGATGAGCGTCTTGCCGCAGCCGGGCGGGCCGTAGAGCAGGATGCCCTTCGGGGGCCGCAGTTCGTGCTCCTTGAAGAGGTCCGGGTAGAGGTAGGGGAGCTCGACCGCGTCGCGGATCAGCTCGATCTGGTCGCCCAGGCCGCCGATCTTGTCGTAGTCGATGTCCGGGACCTCTTCGAGGACGAGGTCCTCGACCTCGCTCTTGGGGACCACCTCGTACACGTAGCCGGAGCGGGGTTCGAGCAGGAGGGCGTCGCCGGGGCGGATGGTGATGTCCAGGAGCGGCTCGGCGAGCCTCACCACCCTCTCCTCGTCGGTGTGCCCGACCACCAGGGCGCGCTCGCCGTCCTCGAGGATCTCCTTGAGGGTGACGATGTCCCCGGCGCGCTCGAACTCCATGGCCTCGACCACGTTGAGCGCTTCGTTGAGCATGACCTCCTGGCCGCGCCGGAGGTCTTCGGGGTCCACGCTGGGGCTGACGTTCACGCGGAGCTTGCGGCCGCCGGTGAAGATGTCGACGGTGCCGTCCTCGTTCGCCTGAAGGAAGACACCGAAGCCGGCCGGCGGCTGTGCGAGCCGGTCGACTTCCTCCTTGAGGGCCACGATCTGGTCGCGGGCCTCACGGAGCGTATTCGCCAGTCGTTCGTTCTGCGCGGATACGCCTGCCAGATTCGTCTGGAGCTCGACGATCCGCTCTTCGAGAATCCTCGTGTGACGCGGAGAGTCGGCGAGCTTGCGGCGCAGGACGGCGATTTCCTGCTCGAGATAGGCAACCTGGCCAGCGGGGTCCTCAGACCCTCGCCCGGGCCGGATGCCGCGGTTGATGTCGTCGTCGTGGGCTGCCACGGTCCTCACCTCCTCCAAGGGGAGCTGGACGCTTCCTGACCCTACCTGGGCTGGTGGTGATTGAAACCCCTAGATCACAAAGACGGTAGGGGTGTGTCCGATCTTCACCCTTGCGTACTCCCTCACGCCAGGGAAATACCCACCCTTCAACATCGGAAAGCAGCCGGTTGTAAGGTCGAACCGTTCAACACCCGTCCGGGCCCGCGCGACTTGCCGAGAGCCGCTTCCGGAACGGATCAATCAGAGCAGGGAACGGCAGGAGATATGACCGTGCAGCAGGAGGCCCCGGCGGGCGGTTCCGGCGGTGCCGGAGAGTCCCTCGAGGTCTGGATCGACCAGGACCTCTGCACCGGGGACGGGATCTGCGTGCAGTACGCCCCGGAGGTGTTCGAGCTGGACATCGACGGTCTGGCGTATGTGAAGAGCCCCGAGGACGAGCTCCTCGTGGAGGCCGGAGCGACGACTCCGGTTCCGCTGCCGCTGCTCCAGGACGTGGTGGATTCGGCGCGGGAATGCCCGGGTGACTGCATTCACGTGAGGCGCGTTTCGGACGGGGTCGAGGTGTACGGCCCGGACGCCGAGTGACGGTTCAAACACGTCCGGCGGTCGAATCCGTAAGCTCCTGGCGGAATGTGCCGCCGGTCCAGCGCCACTTGGCGAGCTGCTTGACGTCGGGGCTGTAGCGGGGCACGGAGGGTGAGGAGTAGCCGAGCAGGCTCGCGGTGACGGTCCGGTCGCGGACGGTCAGCTCGGTCGCGGTGCGGCGTCTGGCGGGGTCGAGGAGGGTGGCGACGACGCGGGGCCGGGCCCCGGGGGCGGCTTCCTGGGCCAGTACGTAGATGGCGTGGGGCGGGGTGCCGGAGCCGGCGTCGCAGCGTACGGCGGCCACGGTCTCGGGGCGGGCGTCGCCGTCGAGGTCGCCCTGAGCGGTGGCGGTGACGGTCTGGGCGGCGCCCTTGCAGTCGAGGGGGTAGGTGACCGCGTGTGCGTCGGGGGCGGTGGCCCGGGGGGCGCCGGCGGCCTCGGTGGCGGGGGTGGCTCCGGTGGCCCGGTCGGGCTGGAGGAGGCCCGCGCCGGCTATGACGGCGGCCATGGCGGTGGCCGTGGCGACCCAGTGGACGGGCTTGGCCCTGTGGTGCGGGGGGTGTTCGGGCGACAGGTCTTCCAACGACGGGGCGGGGTCGGTGGGGCTGTGCGTCACTCGGGGTGTCTCCTGTACGAAGGGTGACGGTGAGCCAGCATCGTGCCATACCTCACACCGGGGTGGAACGGCCGGGTCCGCCTCTTTCGCGTGCGGGCAACGAAAAGGCGCTGTGGCGCAGTTCCGGGAGGGTTTCCGGGAACTGCGCCACAGCGCTTTCGTGTTGGGTGCGCGCCCCGGGGCGGGGCGGCGGCGTGGGGTGGCGCCGGCTACGCGGAGCGGTCGCTGCCGGGGCCTTCGTAGTCCTCGCCGTAGGCGCCCTTGGCGGGGCGGCGGCGGCGCATGGGGGGTTCGACGCCGTCCGCGAGGCGGCGGGCGGTGACGAGGAAGCCGGTGTGGCCGATCATCCGGTGGTCGGGGCGGACGGCGAGGCCTTCCACGTGCCAGTTGCGGATCATCGATTCCCAGGGCTGCGGTTCGGCGAAGCAGCCGATCTCGCGGATGGACTCGACGGTCTTGGAGAGCTGGGTGGTGGTGGCGACGTAGCAGCAGAGGATGCCGCCGGGCACGAGGGCCTTCTTGACCGCTTCCAGGCACTCCCAGGGGGCGAGCATGTCGAGGATGACGCGGTCGACGTCGGTCTCGTCGAGGTTGTCCTGGAGGTCGCCGACGGTCAGCTTCCACGCGGGGTGGGGGCCGCCGAAGTAGCGTTCGACGTTGGCGGTGGCGATCTCGGCGAAGTCCGCGCGGCGCTCGTAGCTGTGGAGCATGCCCTGGTCGCCGATGGCGCGCAGCAGGAAGCTGCTCAGGGAGCCGGAGCCCACTCCCGCTTCCACGACGCGGGCGCCGGGGAAGATGTCAGCGAAGGCCAGGATCTGGCCCGCGTCCTTGGGGTAGACCACGGCGGCGCCGCGGGGCATGGACAGGACATAGTCGGGGAGCAGGGGGCGCAGCGCGAGGTAGGCGACGTTGCCGGTGGTGCGGACAACGCTGCCCTCGGGAGCGCCGATCAGCTCGTCGTGCGGGAAGGAACCCTTGTGGGTGTGGAAGTTCTTCCCGGCTTCGAGCGTGAACGTGTAGTGGCGGCCCTTGGGGTCGGTCAGCTGTACCTGGTCCCCGACCTCGAAGGGCCCGCGTCGGCGGGCGGCACCGGTCGGTTCGGACATGTGACCAGTGTATTGGCTTCAGGACTGGGGCCGCGCCATGGCCTTCACGAAGGCCTTCTCGACGTCGAGGGTGGACAGGACGCCGTAGATCTCGCCGCCGGTCTCGAGGACGAGGTATTCGGTGGCGGGGGTGGTGCGGAGGTGGTCGAGGAGTTCTTCGCCGGTGAGTTCCGCCGAAACCTTCATTCCGTCGGTGAGGTCCTGGGCGAGGGTGCTGACGGCGACCCAGGGGCGGCGGTGTTCGGGGACGGAGGCGATGGCGGTTTCGCGGACGATGGCGGTGGGGTCGCCCTGTCCGTCGACGACGACGAGGGCGCGGGCTCCGGCTTCGTTGGCGCGGCGGAGGGCCTCGGAGAGGGGGGTGGCGGCCTGGACGGGGATGGCGCGGCGGGTGAGGGTGCGGGCGCGCAGTTCGGGGAGGTGTTCGCGCAGGCGGGCCATGCGCAGGCTGTTGCCGGCGCCGGTCCAGATGATGGCGGCGAGGATGGCGGCGAGGAGGGCGTCCATGACGGTGTCCATGCCGCCGATGTCCTGGGTGGGGTTGCCGAGGACGCCGGTCTGGGTGATGAGGGGCAGGCCGATGAGGACGGTGATGGCGAGGGCGCGGCCGACCCAGGCGGCGGCGACGGTGCCGGTCATGGGTTTGCCGGTGATGCCCCAGATGAGGGCGCGGAGCATGCGGCCGCCGTCGAGGGGGAGGCCGGGGAGGAGGTTGAAGGCGGCGACGAGGAGGTTGGAGACCATGAGGCCGCCGAGGAGGACGCCGGGGACGGTGGCGGGGTCGACGGCGTTCATGCCGAGGTAGAAGATCCCGGCGAGGGCGAGGGAGAGGAGGGGGCCGACGAAGGCGAGGACGAATTCGCGGCCGGGGGTTTCGGATTCCTTCTCGATCTCGGAGACGCCGCCGAAGAACTGGAGCTGGATGCGGCGCACGGGGAGTCCGAAGCGGAGTGCGGCGATGGTGTGGGCGAGTTCGTGGACGAGGACGGAGGCGTAGAAGGCGACGGCGAAGAAGAGGGAGACGAGGTAGCGGGCGGGGCCGAGGTCGGGGAGGATCCGGTCGAGCTGGTCGCCGAAGACCCAGGTGATGAGGGCGGCGACGAGGAACCAGCTGGGCGAGACGTAGACGGGTACGCCGAAGGGGCGGCCCATGAGGATGCCGCCGCCCGGTTCGGAGCGCTTGGCGGGGCGCTCGCCGGTTTCGTCGGTGTCTGCCACGGCGTTCCTTCGTTCGGTGCGTTTTGCTTCCAGTGTGGTCCACGCCGGGGGTGGGGCGGCGTGGGGCCGGGTCGCGCGGGGTGGGGTGCTGTTGCGCGGTGTGATGCTCCGATCATGCAGGGCGATGGGCCCGGAGTCGATGGTATGCGCGTGCTGTCGGTGCCGGGTCGTAGGGTTTTACGCATGACGACGATCCCCGGCGCCGCTTCCGACGGTGCTTTCCCGGGTGCTGCCCGGCCCGCTTCGCTGTCGCCTTCGCGGGCGGGTGACTTCATGCAGCTTCATGCAGTGTCCGTTGCTGTACCGGTTCCGGGTGATCGACCGGCTGCCGGAGAAGCCGAGTGCGGCGGCGACGCGGGGGACGTTGGTGCACGCGGTGCTGGAGCGGTTGTTCGATCATCCGGCGGTGGAGCGGACGGTGCCGCGGGCGAAGGAGCTGCTGCCGGGGCAGTGGGAGCGGCTGCTGGAGGCGAAGCCGGAGCTGGCGGGGCTGTTCCCGGAGGGGGACGGGGGCGCCGGGCTGGCCGGGTGGCTGGCTGAGGCGGAGGCGCTGGTGGAGCGCTGGTTCACGCTGGAGGACCCGACGCGGCTGGAGCCGGTGGAGCGGGAGTTCTTCGTGGAGACGGAGCTGGAGTCGGGGCTGCGGCTGCGCGGGATCATCGACCGGGTGGACGTGGCGCCGACGGGTGAGGTGCGGATCGTCGACTACAAGACGGGCAAGGCGCCGAGGCCGGAGTATGCCGAGGGTGCGCTGTTCCAGATGAAGTTCTACGCGCTGGTGGTGTGGCGGCTGAAGGGTGTGGTGCCGCGGCGGCTGCAGCTGGTGTATCTGGGCAGTGGTGACGTGTTGACGTACGACCCGGTGGTGGCGGATCTGGAGCGGGTGGAGCGGAAGCTGCACGCGTTGTGGGAGGCGATCTCGGAGGCGACGGAGACGGGTGACTGGCGGCCGCGGCCGACGAAGCTGTGCGGCTGGTGTGATCATCAGTCGGTGTGTCCGGAGTTCGGCGGTACTCCCCCGGTGTATCCGCTGCCGGTGGTGCCCCGGCCGTCCCTTCCGGGTCCGGCCTGAGGCCGGGCGCCCGGCGGGTTCATGGTCGCGGGGCCAGGGCAGAATGGGCGGCGCCGAAGCCGTCCGACGAATACGAGGTACCTCCTGTGGCGATCCGCGTCCTGCTGGTCGACGACCAGCCGCTGCTGCGCACCGGCTTCCGGATGATCCTGGAGGCGGAGCAGGACCTGGTGGTGGTGGGTGAGGCCGGGGACGGTCTGCAGGCGCTGGAGCAGGTGCGGGCGCTGCAGCCGGACGTGGTGCTGATGGACATCCGGATGCCGCGGATGGACGGGGTGGAGGCGACGCGGCAGATCACGGGTCCGGAGCGGAACGGGCCGGCGAAGGTGCTGGTGCTGACCACGTTCGATCTGGACGAGTACGTGGTGGAGGCGCTGCGGGCGGGGGCGAGCGGGTTCCTGCTGAAGGACGCTCCGGCCAATGAGCTGGTGCAGGCGATCCGGGTGGTGGCTGCGGGCGAGGCGATGCTGGCGCCGAGCATCACGCGCCGGCTGCTGGACAAGTACGCCGGTCATCTGCCGTCGGGTGAGGAGAGCGTCCCGGACGTGCTGGGGACGCTGACCGAGCGCGAGGTGGAGGTGCTGAAGCTGGTGGCGCGGGGGCTGTCGAACGCGGAGATCGCGGCGGACCTGTTCGTGAGCGAGACGACGGTGAAGACGCACGTGGGTCATGTGCTGACGAAGCTGGGGCTGCGCGACCGGGTGCAGGCGGCGGTGTACGCGTACGAGAGCGGTCTGGTGCGGCCGGGCGCGCAGTAGCGGCCGGTTGTGGACACGGGTCCGCCCCGGCACCCTTCGCGGGTGCCGGGGCGGAGCCGTGTCAGGGCGGGTCAGCCCTTGCTGATCTCCCAGAAGCGGAAGACGGTGGAGGCGTCCAGGGACCACTGGAGACCGGTGACGTTCTGGCGGGCGACGGCGTACTGCTTGCTCTGCCAGAGCGGGAGGATGGGGAGTTCGTCGGCGACGATGTCCTGGAGGCGGGTGTAGTCCGGGTTGGCCGCGGTGCGGTCGGACTTGGTGGAGGTCGAGGGGATGATGGACCCGCTGATCTCCTTGTTGTCGTAGTTGTTCATCAGGACGTTGTCCGGCCCGAAGAACGGCTGGGTGAAGTTGTCGGCGTCGGGGTAGTCGGGGACCCAGCCCTTGACGTAGACGCCGTACTTGCCGGCCTTGATGTCCTTCTCGTACTGCTCGAACTCGACCGACTTCACGTCCACGTCGAACAGGCCGCTCTCGTTGAGCTGCTTGGCGATGACCTGGAACTGCTGGTCGGTGGAGGGGCCGTAGCGGGAAGGCGTCGAGTACAGCGTGAGCTTGATCTTGCCGCTGATGTTGGCGGCCTTGAGGACGGCCTTGGCCTTCTCCAGCTGGGGGCTGCCGCCGTAGCGGTCGAAGTAGGGGGTGGTGTGTCCGGCGATGCCGGCCGGGACGATCGAGTACAGCGGGACGGCGGTGCCGGAGTACACGTCCTTGACGAGCGCTTCGCGGTCGACGAGGTAGGCGATGGCCTTGCGGACGGGGAGCTTGCCGACGACCGGGTCGTTGACGTTGAAGACCATGTGCTGGACTTCGGCGCCGGTGCCCTGGACGACGTCGACCTTGTTGTCGCCGGTCTTGGTGGCGGCGAGGCCGGCGATGTCCTTGGCGGCGAGGCCGCGGAAGGCGAAGTCGACGTCGCCGCTTTCGAGGACGGTCTTGAGGCCGGCCTGGTCGCCGTTGAAGAACTTCAGCGTGACGCCGGTGTTCTTGGCCTTGGCCTTGCCGCTGTAGGAGTCGTTGACCGAGAAGTTGGCGCTCTTCTCGCTGAAGGAGTCCAGCTTGTAGACGCCGGAGCCGATCGCCTTGTTGTCGGTGCGGAGCTTGTCGGCCGGGTACTCGGCGTGGTCGACGATGGCGCCCGCGCCCGAGGCGATCTTGCTCGGGAAGGTCGCGTCGGGGGTCTTCAGCTTGAAGACGACGGTCTTCTCGTCGGGGGCGTCGATGCTCCCGATGGCGGAGAGCAGGACGGCCGGGCCGCTCGGGTCGTTGATCTTCAGCGTGCGTTCGAAGGAGAACTTGACGTCCTTCGAGGTGAGGCTGTGGCCGTTGCTGAACTTCAGGCCGGCGCGCAGGGTGCACTTGTACACCTTGCTGTCGCCGCCCTCGAAGTTGCAGGCCTGTGCGGCGTCGGGCTCGGGGGTGTTGCCGCCCTTGGGGAAGGTCAGCAGCGACTGGAAGACGTTGTTGAAGAGCAGCCAGGAGCCCGGGTCGTAGCCGGACGCCGGGTCGGTGGACTTCACCTTGTCGGATATGCCCATGACGACGCCCTTGCCGTCGCCGGCGGCCGAGCCGTCCTGCGAGCCGCAGCCGCTGAGCAGCGCGGCGGCCGTGGCCGCCCCGAGCGGGGCCACCAGCCACTGGTTACGTCTCTTCACGCGATGTCCTTAACAGTTCTTGTCTGATCTTTGCGCCGGCCTGCGACGTCCGCCGCCGGTTGCTGCCGGTCTCAGCTGCTGACGCCGCGGCCGAGTTCCCACAGCTGGAGGTCGGAGATGGCGTTGACCGACCATTCCACTCCGGTGATCCCGTCGCGTGCGGCGACGTACTGCTTGCCCTGCCACAGGGGCAGGACGGGCACGTCCTCGGCGACGATGTCCTGCATCTCCGTGATCGCGGGGACGGCGACGTTGCGGTCGGCGGCCTTGCGGGACTCGGGGATGAGCTTGGTGCGCACCGTGTTGTTGGCGTACGGCGTGCCCAGGAAGTTGTCCTGCTCCAGGAACGGGGCGAGGAAGTTGTCGGCGTCCGGGTAGTCGGGGAACCAGCCGAGCCCGTAGGCGGCGTAGTCGCCCTTCTTCTGGGCGGGGCGGAAGTCGCCCCACTCGTTGCCCTGGACGGTGATGTCGAAGAGCTGGGTGGAGTTCAGCTGGGCCTTGAGGGCCTGGAACTCGGCCGCGGTGCCGTCGCCGTAGTGGTCGGTGGTGTAGTTCAGCGTCAGCTTGACGGGGGTCTTGATCCCAGCGGCCTTCAGCAGGTCGGCGGCCTTGGCGGTGTTGGCCTCGCCGTACTTGTTGAAGAAGGAGTTCACGTGGCCGCCCACCGTGGTGGGGACCAGCGAGTACAGGGGCTGCGCGGACTTGCCGTAGACCTTGGAGATGACGTTGTTGCGGTCGACGGCGGCGGCGAGGGCCTGGCGCACGGCCTTGTCCTTGACGGCCGGGGCGTCGGTGTTGAAGCCGATGTAGCGGATCTCCAGGCCCGGCATGGGGACGAGCTTGACGCCCTTGGGGGGCTTGGCGGACAGCTCGGCGATCTGGGCCGGGGAGAGGGTGCGGGAGACCATGCTGATCGAGCCGTCGGAGAGCGCCTTGGTGGCGGCGGCCGAGTCGGGGAAGGTGCGCAGTTCGACCTTGTCGTTCTGCAGCTTGAGGTCGCCCTTGTAGTTCGGGTTCTTGGTGAAGACGGCCCGGACGAGGTGGTTGTCCTTGACTTCGGCCTTCATCGTGTACGGGCCGGAGCCGTCGACGGCGAAGCCGTTGCGGAGCTTCTTCGCGTCGTAGTTCTTCTCGCTGACGATGCCGGCGGCGGGGGTGGCGAGCTTGTAGGGGAAGGTCGCGTCCGGGGTCTTCAGGTGGAAGACGACGGTGTCGGTGCCCTTGACCTCGACGGTGTCGAGGGTGGAGAGGAGGGAGGAGGGGCCGTTCTCGTCCTTTATGGCGCGGACCCGGTCGAGGGAGAACTTGACGTCCTTGGCGGTGAGCGGGTCACCGCTGGCGAACTTGAGGCCCGGCCGCAGGGTGCAGCGGTAGCTCTCGTTGTCGTTGTCGGTGAAGCGGCAGTCGGAGGCCGCTTCGGGGACGGGCTGGCCGCCGCCGCGCGGGGTGTGCATCAGCGTCTGGACCGTCTGGCGCAGGATGTTCCAGGTGGTGGCGTCGTAGGCGTAGGCGGGGTCGAACGGGGCGGGGGCGTAATCGGCGGCTTCGAACCGGTCGGTGGTGCCGACGACGATCGCTCCGGACCCTGCTCCGTTTCCGCTCGCGCTGCCGCATGCGGACAGCGCGGGGGTGAGCAGGCCGATCGCGGCCGTCAGCACCATGGTCTTGCGGTTCATGCTGGAAGTACTCCCTCACCCGGCACTTGTTAAGCGGCGTAGAGGGCACTTCGCTGCGGTCGCCCGTTCAGGGCGGAACGATCGGGCCGGTGTTTGACGATCGGTCCACGCGCGTGCCGGTGCAAGGGTGTGCGGCCGGTACGGCAGAGGTGCGTGCGGAGTGCCCGCGACGACATTAGTGGCCCGGGAAGGGGTGGCTGGAACCAGCAGGAGTGGGGGCGTAATCGCACTGTGATGGGCGCGGACTGACCGCTTATGCCGGAGACTTCGCAGATGGTGTCAGGAGATGATCAATCCGGACACATAGGAAGCCCCTGGAGGCTCGGGGCAGGTCCGGCGAAGGCTTCGCGGGTGACCAAAGTCACCCGCTCCGCCCACATCGCCGGGATGGAATTTCGGCCTCCGGACCCGTGCGCGGAAGATCCTTCCGTCGCGGCGGGCTCCCGCCCCCGTTCCGTCCGGTACTGACGGTGTGCGCTCAGTTCATCGGAGTGATGAGGGAGCGCAGGAAGGGCAGGTCCACGTCCTCCAGCGAGCGGACGACGGTCCGGCCGGGGGCGGGCTCGATCAGGCCCACGGAGGGCACGGCCACGACCCGGCAGCCGGCCGCCTCGGCGGCGGCCACCCCGGTCGCGGTGTCCTCGATGACGGCGCACCGCGAGGGGTGCGCCCCGAGGCTGCTCGCGGCGAACAGGTAGGGGTCGGGGTGGGGTCGGGGTGGGGCTTCGTACGGGGGACCTCGTCGCCGGCGACGGTCAGGTGGAAGCGGTCGCGGCCGAGGGTGAGGAGGACCTGGTCGATGACGCGGCGGTGGGAGGCGGAGACCAGTGCGGTGGGCACGTTGTGCCGGGCCAGCTCGCTCAGCAGCCGCTCGGCGCCGGGCATCAGGGGGACCTGTTCGGCGATCCGGGCCTCGAAGCGCTCGTTGAGCAGGACGCTCAGCTCGGCGAGGCCGATGTCGGCGCCGGTCGCCTCGATCAGGAAGGAGGCGCTGCGGCTCATGGGGCCGCCGACGACCACGTTCCGCCAGGCGTCGTCGAGGCGGTGGCCCAGCTCGTGGAAGATCTGCGCCTCGATCTCCCACCAGAACCCCTCGGTGTCGACGAGGGTGCCGTCCATGTCGAGCAGCACCGCCTGCAGGGCGTGCCCGTCGGCCGTGTGGACGACGGGAGCGGGAACGGTGCTGGTCATGCGGACGCCTCTCTCCGGGGACGACAAGGCCGGTCACCTCGGAACCGCGCGGGGCATCCCCCTCGGGAACAGGTGACCGGCCTGTATGGGACCGACCAGTGTACGCCGGTCTGTGTCAGCGTGCGTTGAAATACTTCGCTTCGGGGTGGTGGATGACCAGAGCATCGGTGGACTGCTCGGGGTGGAGCTGGAACTCCTCCGAGAGGTGGACGCCGATCCGCTCCGGCTCCAGGAGGGCGGCGATCTTCGCGCGGTCCTCCAGGTCGGGGCAGGCGCCGTAGCCGAGGGAGAAACGGGCCCCCCGGTACTTGAGGTCGAACATGTCCTCGATGGCGGCCGGGTCCTCGCCGCCGAAGCCGAGCTCGGCGCGGACGCGGGCGTGCCAG
>NZ_JZWV01000220.1 GCF_000966975.1 Streptomyces katrae
CCACCTGCAGGCCGATGACGTCGGTCTCGCCGGACTCCTCCGGGCGGAAGAAGTCGGCGAGGCACAGGCGGCGGCCGCGGCGCTGGCGCGGGAAGGTGAAGCGGGTGCGCTCGTTGCCCTGCTCGTCCAGGATGATCAGGTCGTCGCCCTTGGAGACGCACGGGAAGTAGCCGTAGACCACGGCGGCTTCCAGGAGGTTCTCCGTGTGGAGCTTCTCCAGCAGGCCGCGCAGGCGCGGCCGGCCCTCGTTCTCGACGAGCTCCTCGTAGGTGGCCCCGCCGGCGCGGGCCTGCTTGAGGCCCCACTGGCCCTTGAACAGCGCGCCCTCGTCCAGCCAGGTGGCGTAGTCCTTGAGCGGGATGCCCTTGACCACGCGGGTCCCCCAGAAGGGCGGGGTGGGCACCGGGTTGTCCACGGCCACGTCGGAGCGGCCGCCCGGCTGCTCGGGCTCCTCCACCTGGAGGGCGGGGGTGTCCCGCTTGGCGACGCGGCGCTGCTTCAGCTCGGGCAGGGTGGCGC
>NZ_JZWV01000221.1 GCF_000966975.1 Streptomyces katrae
GGCGCCGGGGACGCCGCGCTTGACGGCGATCAGCGCGTCCATCAGCCGCAGGCCCTCGAACGCGTCACGGGCGTAGCGGACCTCGCCCTCGTAGATCTCGTGGAGGTCCTGCTCCACATACGCGCGGGTCAGGGCCGCACCGCCGAGGATCACGGGGAAACGGGCAGCCAGCCCCCGGGAGTTCAGTTCCTCCAGGTTCTCCTTCATGATCACGGTGGACTTCACCAGGAGACCGGACATGCCGATGACATCGGCCTTGTGCTCCTGAGCGGCCTCCAGGATCGCGGACACCGGCTGCTTGATACCGATGTTCACGACGTTGTAGCCGTTGTTGGTCAAGATGATGTCGACCAGGTTCTTGCCGATGTCATGGACATCACCACGGACGGTGGCCAGGACGATGGTGCCCTTGCCCTCGTCATCGGTCTTCTCCATGTGCGGCTCCAGGTAGGCGACGGCCGTCTTCATCACCTCGGCCGACTGGAGCACGAACGGCAACTGCATCTGCCCCGACCCGAACAGCTCACCGACGACCTTCATGCCCTCCAGCAGGGTGTCGTTGACGATGTCCAGCGCCGGACGCGTCCGCAGCGCCTCGTCCAGATCGGCCTCCAGGCCGTTCTTCTCCCCGTCGATGATCCGCCGCTGGAGACGCTCCTCCAACGGCAGGGCGAGGAGCTCCTCGGCCTTGCCCGCCTTCATCGACTTGGTGTTGACGCCCTCGAAAAGGGCCATCAGCTTCTGCAGGGGGTCGTAGTCGCCCTCACGGCGGTCGTAGATCAGGTCCAGAGCGGTGCTGACCTGCTCCTCGTCGAACCGCGCGATCGGCAGGATCTTCGAGGCGTGCACGATCGCCGAGTCCAGACCCGCCTTGACGCACTCGTCCAGGAACACCGAGTTCAGCAGGATCCGGGCCGCCGGGTTCAGACCGAAGGAGATGTTCGACAACCCCAGCGTCGTCTGCACCTCCGGATGACGCCGCTTGAGCTCACGGATCGACTCGATCGTCGCGATGCCGTCCTTACGGGACTCCTCCTGCCCCGTGCAGATCGTGAACGTCAACGTGTCGATGAGGATGTCCGACTCACGGATCCCCCAGTTCGACGTCAGGTCCTCGATCAGCCGCTCGGCGATGGCGACCTTGTGCTCGACCGTGCGGGCCTGGCCCTCCTCGTCGATCGTCAACGCGATCAGCGCGGCCCCGTGCTCCTGCGCCAGCCGCGTCACCTTCGCGAACCGCGACTCCGGACCGTCACCGTCCTCGTAGTTCACCGAGTTGATGACCGCACGCCCGCCCAGCTTCTCCAGACCCGCCTGGATCACCGGAACCTCGGTCGAGTCCAGAACGATGGGCAGGGTGGAGGCCGTGGCGAAACGCCCCGCCAGCTCCCGCATGTCCGCGACACCGTCACGGCCCACGTAGTCCACGCACAGGTCCAGCATGTGCGCACCCTCACGGATCTGGTCCCGCGCCATCTCCACACAGTCGTCCCAGCGGCCCTCCAGCATCGCCTCACGGAACTTCTTCGACCCGTTCGCGTTCGTCCGCTCACCGATCGCCATGTACGAGGTGTCCTGACGGAACGGCACCGTCTG
>NZ_JZWV01000222.1 GCF_000966975.1 Streptomyces katrae
GAACGGCACCGTCTGATAGAGGGACGCCGCCCCCGGCTCCGGGTCCGGGGTCCGTGCCACCACACCCGCCCCGCGCACCCGCTCCACGATCTGCCGCAGGTGCTCGGGCGTCGTACCGCAGCAGCCGCCGACCAGCGACAGCCCGTACTCGCGGACGAAGGTCTCCTGCGCGTCCGCCAGCTCGACAGCCGACAACGGGTAGTGCGCGCCCTGCTTCGTCAGCACCGGCAGACCCGCGTTCGGCATGCAGGAGAGCGGGATACGGGCATTGCGCGCCAGGTAGCGCAGGTGCTCGCTCATCTCTGCCGGGCCGGTGGCGCAGTTCAGACCGATCATGTCGATGCCCAGCGGCTCCAGCGCCGTCAGGGCCGCGCCGATCTCCGAACCCAGCAGCATCGTGCCGGT
>NZ_JZWV01001563.1 GCF_000966975.1 Streptomyces katrae
GGCCGAGGGCCGCGCGGGCGGGGATCTCGGTGGAGATGTTCTCCACCGCCCCGTTGTTGGCGGAGGCGACCACCATCTCGAAGCCGGTGAACTCCGGGCGCAGCGGGGTGACCGTCCGGGTGTAGTCACCGCTCTTCCAGACGTACGGGTCCTGCCGCGCGAACGCTTCGGAGGGCAGGCGGAGCCCGGCCAGCCGACGGGCCCGCTCGACGACGGCGGCGGCGAAGCAGTCGCGCAGCAGGTCTTGCCGGTGCCGGGCGGGCCGTTGACGGCGAAGAGCCCGTCGGCGGGGGCCAGCTCGGCGTGGACGGCGTTGACCGCGAACTGCTGGCTCAGCGCGAGCGGATGCCCCGCCTCGGCCGGCCACCGCCCCGCCGGGGTCCGGGCGGGGGCCACACCCGCGAGGGCGGCTGCGGGGTGCAGGCGCAGGTCGACGCGGCGGGCCCGGTCGAAGGCGGCGCCCGGGGTGAGGTAGGCGGCGAGCCCGGCCCCGGGGTCCTGCCGCGCGAGGGCGGCCGCGACGCGTTCGAGGTCGGCGGCGATGAAGCTGTTGAGGAAGTCCTGCTGGTCGGCGTCCCCGGTCTGGCCGGCCCGTACGGCCACACTGCGCACCCGCACCCCGAAGGGCTCCAGGGCCCCCTCGACGCCCCAGGCCCGGGCGAGCTCGCCGGTGAACTCCAGCAGCTGCCCGGCGGTGACCACCCCGGACCCGAGGGGGGACCCCTCCTCGTCCTCGTCCTCCTCCGACTCGGCAAGCCCAGTCCCGTCGGGCTCTCCAGGCTCCCCGGGCTCTCCGAGCGCGGCTGCCCGCGCGCCCCAGGCCCCGGCCTCCTCCTCGAACCCGTCGAGCCAGCCCCGGCAGCCGGGCCCGGGGGAGACGGCACGGCCGGTGGCCCAGGCGCAGGATGAGAAGACAGGGGAGTCGAGCAGCAGCCGGCCGTCGTCGGTCACGGTCAGGGCGAACAGCGCGCTCTCGCCGTCCATCCGCCCGTCGTGGTCCTCGCCGCTCTCTCCGAACACGCGGAGCAGGGTGTCGCGCACGGCAGCGAGTGCGTACGTCCCGCCGTAGACCACGTGCTGCCATCCGTACCCCGGCTCCAGCGGGACGGACCGCAGCGGATGCCCGGCCTCCCAGGGCAGCGGCCCGTCCGCCTCGACCGGGTACACCCGCTCCCGTGCGGACAGCCCCGGCACCTTCTGCGGGCTGAACAGCTCGACCGCCCGCCAGTACCCGACGACCCCACTCCGCCGCCCCCCCTCGCCCCCGGCCCCCGCCACGCTCAGCTCCCGCCGTCGATGATCACGTATCGGGAAGCCTACGGGGCGTATGACGGCGGGTCAGGCGCTTGAGCGGTTGGCCCGTGCGGGGTGGGGGCGGCGACGGCTGACCCACCGGCTGGTTCGACGGTCACCGGCACGGCTCGTGCGCGCAGGCGGACGGCCAGGACCTCCATCTCCACGAGCGTCCCGACGAGCCCACCCGCGGCGAGCTCCGATGCGCGTGCCCGCGCTTCGCCGAGGGAGAGACCGTCGCCTGCGTCGCGCAGTGCCTTGAGCACCGGGACAGGGCTGGGCACCTCCCCGGACAGGCGCAGCCGGCTGGGGCCGTGCGGTTGCAGCAGAGCCTGCCGGATGTGCTCGGGGGTCACGGGGCCGATGTCCTCCTCGCACCAGCCGTCAGAGCAGTTCTCACACCGGCCTTCGCTGCCCCAGCGGAGGCGGCCGCGGTGAAAGAACTGGCCGACGTCGCAGATCGTGGGGCCACCGCAGCCACTGCACCGGCCCGTGATTTGTACTCCTTGAGTGATCACGGGGCCCCTCCGGTGTCACGATGCGTCGCCGGGGATTGATTCTCCCCGGGAGGGCACCTGCTGGTCGAGCGGATGGTATCGGCGAGATCGGATCCGCAACGGGCCCGCAGGGAACCGAGCCGTCACCATGCTGGACGGTTCAGCAAGGGAGAGACACCCGGCTCGTCAGGTCGGGCGCCACCGCTAATTCAGTAGATGCCCGAATTGCCGGTATCGATGAAAGTGCTGCAGAACACCAGCCATCCCACCTAAAATGGCAGGTCAGTCAGCCTGCT
>NZ_JZWV01001564.1 GCF_000966975.1 Streptomyces katrae
CTGCGGTTCGGCCTGCGGCGGCTGCTCCGGGCACGCCCACGCCGAGGAGAGCCCCGAGCCGGCACCGGCCCAGGCCGAGCCGGGCGAGGTGCGGCCGGACCTGGTGGCGGTGCGCCGCCGCGGCGCGGGGACGGACATCGCCCCCAATGCGTGACCAGTTCCCGCTGCACGACCCGCTCGACCCCGCGTCGGAAACGGCGGGCCTGCTCGCCCTGGACCGGCAGCACGTCTGGCACCCGTACGGTCCCATGCCCGGGCGGCAGGAGACCCTCGTGGTCTCCTCCGCCTCGGGGGTCCGGCTGCGGCTCGCCTCCCCCGCCCAGGGGCGGGAGGAGCTGGTCGACGGCATGTCCTCGTGGTGGTCGGCGATCCACGGCTACAACCACCCGGTGCTGAACGAGGCCGCGACCTCGCAGCTGGGCCGGATGTCGCACGTGATGTTCGGCGGGCTCACCCACGAGCCCGCCGTCCGGCTGGCCGCCCGGCTGGTGGAGATCACCCCGCCCGGGCTGGAGCACGTCTTCCTCTCCGACTCCGGGTCGGTGGCCGTCGAGGTCGCCGTCAAGATGTGCCTGCAGTACTGGCGTTCGCTGGGCCGCACCGGCAAGACCCGGCTGCTGACCTGGCGCGGCGGCTACCACGGCGACACCTGGCAGCCGATGGCCGTGTGCGACCCCGAGGGCGGCATGCACGAGCTGTGGCAGGGCCACCTGCCCCGGCAGGTCTTCGCCGGGGCCCCGCCGGGGGACTTCGACACCCCCGTGGACCCCGCGTACGCGGACCACCTGCGCTCGCTCGTCGCCGCGCACGCCGACGAACTGGCCGCGGTGATCGTGGAGCCGGTGGTGCAGGGCGCGGGCGGCATGCGCTTCCACCACCCGGGCTACCTGCGGGTGCTGCGCGAGCTGTGCGACGAATACGGGGTCCTGCTGATCCTGGACGAGATCGCGACGGGCTTCGGCCGCACGGGCGCGCTCTTCGCCGCCGACCACGCCGGCATCACCCCGGACGTCATGTGCCTGGGCAAGTCCCTGACCGGCGGCTACCTCACCCTGGCCGCCACGCTGTGCACGGAGCGGGTGGCGGACGGCATCTCGCAGGGCGAGGTCCCCGTCCTCGCCCACGGGCCGACCTTCATGGGCAACCCGCTCGCGGCCGCCGTGGCCCTGGCCTCCGTCGACCTGCTGCTCGGCCAGGACTGGGCGGGCGAGGTCGCGCGGATCGAGGCGGGACTGCGTTCGGGTCTCGCGGAGGCCTCCGGGCAGCCGGGGGTCAAGGACGTACGGGTGCTGGGCGCGATCGGCGTGATCCAGCTCGACCACCCGGTCGACGTCTGGGCCGCGACCCGGGCCGCGGTCCGGGAGGGAGTGTGGCTGCGCCCCTTCCGCGACCTGATCTACACGATGCCCCCGTTCGTCACCGGTGACGCCGATGTCGCCCGTATCTGCCGCGCGGCCGTCGCCGCGGCCCGGGAGGGTTGAGATGTCCGTGATCGTCGTGTCCGGTACGGGCACGGAAATCGGCAAGACGGTGGTCACCTCGGCCATCGCGGCGGCCGCGGTGGCCGCCGGGCGCTCGGTGGCGGTGCTCAAGCCCGCGCAGACCGGGGTGGGTCCGCAGGAGCCGGGGGACGCGGCCGAGGCCGTACGCCTCGCCGGTCCGGCCGTCACCGCCCTGGAGCTCGCCCGCTACCCCGAGCCGCTGGCCCCGGACACCGCCGCGCGGCGTTCCGGTCTGGCGGCGGTGGCCCCGGAGCGGATCGCGGAGGCGGCCGACGGGCTGGCCCGGTCGCACGACCTGGTGCTGGTGGAGGGTGCGGGCGGGCTGCTGGTCCGCTTCGACGAGGAGGGCCACACCCTGGCCGACGCGGCGCGGCTGCTGGCGGCGCCGGTGCTGGTGGTGGCCCCGGCGGGGCTGGGCACCCTCAACTCCGCCGCGCTGACGGCGGAGGCCCTGACCGCGCGGGGGCTGCGCGGTCTGGGTGTCGTCGTCGGCAGCTGGCCGGCCTCCCCCGACCTGGCCTCGCGCTGCAACCTGGCCGACCTTCCGAAGGTCTCCGCCCTGCCCCTGCTGGGCGC
>NZ_JZWV01001565.1 GCF_000966975.1 Streptomyces katrae
ACCCGCCCGCACCGCCCACGCCGCCGCCCCCGAGGCCCGCCGCGCCGCCGCCCTCCGCGACCGCGTCGAGGCCGACCTGCGCAGCGGCGCCACCACCCCGGCCGCACTCCTCCCGGAGATCGGGGCACTGGTCCAGGAGCACCCGTACGACGAAGCCCTCCGCGCCCTCCAGCTGCGCGCCCTGGCCGCCGCGGGCCGCCCCGCCGAAGCCCTCGCCGCGTACGAGCGCACCCGGCGCGACCTCGCCGAAGGCCTCGGCACCGACCCCGGCCCCCAGCTGCGCGCCCTGCACACCGAACTCCTCCGGCCCCCGCCGCCGCCCCCGCCCGCACAGCCCCGCGGCAACCTCCGCCCCCGCCTGACCTCCTTCGTCGGCCGCGAGCCCGAACTCGCCGCCCTCGCCGACGACCTGGCCCGCGTACGCCTCGTCACCCTCACCGGCCCCGGCGGCTCCGGCAAGACCCGCCTCGCCGAGCACGCGGCCGCCGCCCAGCCCGAATCCGGCTGGCTCGTCGAACTCGCCCGCCTCGACCACGGCGCCGCCGTCCCCGGGGCCGTCCTCAGCGCCCTCGGCCTGCGTGAGAACAGCCTCGTCGCCCGCGAGAAGACCCCCGCCGACGCCGACCCCACCACCCTCCTCGTGGAGCACTGCGCACACCGCCGCCTGCTCCTCGTCCTCGACAACTGCGAGCACGTGGTCGACGCCGCCGCCGCCCTCGCCGAGAATCTCCTCACCCACTGCCCCGGCGTACGGATCCTGGCCACCAGCCGCGAACCCCTCGGCGTGCCCGGAGAGTTCCTGCGCCCCCTCGACCCGCTCCCGCCCGGCCCCGCGCACCGGCTCTTCGCCGACCGGGCCGCCGCCGCCCGCCCCGGCTTCCGCCCCGACGAGGACCCGGCCGCCGTCACCGAGATCTGC
>NZ_JZWV01001566.1 GCF_000966975.1 Streptomyces katrae
ACGACCGCTTCCGCCTCCTGACCGGCGGCGCCCGTACGCTCCTGCCCCGCCAGCAGACCCTGCGCGCCGTGGTCGACTGGTCCTGGGACCTCCTCGACACCGCCGAACGCACCGTCCTCGCCCGCATGTCCGCCTTCGCCGGCGGCTGCGACCTGGACGCCGCCGAAGCCGTCTGCGGCCACGGCGGCCTCGACGTGGCCCTCACCCTCGGCTCCCTCGTCGACAAATCCCTCGTCACGGCCGTCCCCGACGCCGACGGCATGCGCTACCGGCTGCTGGAGACCATCCGCGAGTACGCCGCCGAGCGCCTGGCCGCGTCCGCCGACGAGGCCCGCGCCACCGCCCGCCGCCACGCCGCCCACTACCTGGCCTTCGCCGAGCGGGCCGAGCCCCTGCTGCGCTCCGCGCAGCAGCTCCCCTGGATCCGGCGCGTCGAGACCGAGCTCGACAACCTCCGCTCCGCCCTCCACCGCAGCACCGGCGCCGACCCCGAGCCGGAGACCGCCCAGCGCCTGGTCGCCGCACTCGCCTGGTTCCTGTGGCTGCGCAACTACCGTGCCGAGGGCGCCGAATGGGCCTCCCTGGCCCTCGCCGTCACCCCCGCCGGCGCCCCCGAGGGCTCGGCCGCGTACTGGCGCGGCATGCGCCTCCAGGTCCTCCACATGTTCCTGCTCACCGAGAGCAAGGGTGCCGCCGGCTTCCGCACGCCCGAGTTCGCCGCCCTCGCCCACCGCATCAGGGAGGTCTTCCGCGAGGGCTCCCCGGAGACCACCCGCTTCCCGGGCATGCTCTGGCCCGCGACCGCCTTCCTCACCGGCGACGCCGCCGGATTCCACCCCGACCTCGCCCACTCGGTGGAGAACTGCCGCCGCCACGCCGGGGACTGGGAGCTCGGCGTCACCCTCCTGATGCGCGCCCACTCCGCCATCGACATGACCGGCGGCCTCGACACCGTCGACGCCGACCTCGCCGAACTCCACGAGATCGCCCGCCGCTGCGGCGACCGCTGGCTCCGCGCCCAGGTGGCCAGCGCCGCCGGGGAGGCCGCCCTGTCCCGCGGGCAGTACGACACCGCCCGCACCGAGTACGAGGAGTGCCTGCGCCTCGCCCGCGAGGTCGGCGCCCAGACCGAGGCGCCCTTCGCCCTCGCCCGTATCGCCGAGGCCGCCTACTGCGCCGGGGACTACGACGCCGCCGAACGGCTCCTCGCCGACGCCGACCGGGAGGCCGACCAGCAGGGCGGGGTGTACGACGTGAGCTCCTTCGCCCGCCTCCTGTCGGCGATGCTCGCCCTGCGCCGGGGCGACGACGACCGGGCCCGCAGCGAATGCGCCCGCTCCCGTGCCGAGGCGGCACAGATCAACCCGCCCCCGCAGCTCAGCGCCGGACTGGACGTGGTCGAGGCCGCCCTCACCGCCCGCGAGCACGGCCCGCAGGCGGGGCTGGCCAGGATCGGCCCCGCCCTCACGGAAGCGGTGGCCGCCCACTGCGCCGAACGCGTCCTGGCCTGCCTCGCCGAATCGGCGGCCCTGTTCCTGGAGGCCACCGGCCGGCCGGCCGAGAGCGCACGGGTCCTCGCGGCCGCCGGTACCTGGCGCGCGGGCCAGCCCCGCTCGGTACCGGAGCAGACCGTCCTGGACGGGCTCCCGGAGCGCACCCTCGCGGCCCTCGGGGCGGCAGCCCACGCCGAGGCGGAAGCCGCCGGCCGCGGCCTGACCCCCGCCCAGGTCGCCGCCGAGATCACCCGGCAGGCCCCGCTCAGCGGCAGCTGATCACCGCGTCGGCCCAGCTCGCCAGTGTCGGCAGATGCCCCTGCCCGGCCTGCTCCACCACCAGCCGCAGCGTCGAACGCCCGGCCAGCGGCACCTGGACGGCCGCCGGGGCGTCCCCGTACCCGAGCGGGTCCGAACGCCACAGGCGCTGCCCGTCGGCGTAGACGGAGAACCGCACCGTCCCGTCGGTCAGCAGCGACAGCCCGTCCACCCCGGCCCGCGCCGAGAAGGAGGTGCACTGCCGGTTGAGGGTGATCTCCACCGAGGAACGGGAGTTGACGGTGATCCCCTGCCCGAAC
>NZ_JZWV01001567.1 GCF_000966975.1 Streptomyces katrae
CCCCCACACCGACCCCCACACCCACACCCACACCTACCCCCACACCGACGCCGACCCCCACGCCGACCCCGACGCAGCCCACGGACCCGGGACCGTCCGCCGGCCCAGGAGGAACGGTTTCCCCCGACCCGGCACCCCCGACCCCGTAGGGCCCGGGGCGCCGGGCGGCGGGGCCGCTACGCCGGGTCGGCGGGGTGGGGAGCCATCGGCAGCAGCGAAGCCAGCCGCGCCTCGCACAGCTTCACCAGCTCCGCGTACGCCTCCGCGCCCATCAGCTCCGTCAGCTCCGCCCGGTACGACACGTACACCGGCTCACCGGCTCCGTGCGCGGACGTCGCCGAGGTGCACCACCAGTGCAGGTCGTGCCCGCCCGGCCCCCAGCCCCGCCGGTCGTACTCCCCGATCGACACCTGGAGCACCCGGGTGTCGTCCGGCCGGTCGATCCACTCGTACGTACGCCGGATCGGCAGCTGCCAGCACACGTCCGGCTTGGTCTCCAGCGGCTCCTGCCCGTTCCGCAGCGCCAGGATGTGCAGCGAGCAGCCCGCCCCGGCCGGGAAACCGGGCCGGTTCAGGAAGATGCACGCCCCGTCCCAGCGGCGGGTCTGCTTCTCCCCGTCGTCGTCGAGCTGCGTCCAGCCGCTCTCGCTGCCGACGTCGTGGAACTGCCACAGCTCCGGCGTCAGCCGCGCCACGTGCTCGGCCACCCGCTGCTCGTCGTCCTCGTCGGAGAAGTGCGCGCCCAGCGTGCAGCAGCCGTCCGAGGCCCGGCCCGCCTGGATGCCCTGGCAGCCGCTGCCGAAAATGCACGTCCAGCGGGAGGTCAGCCAGGTCAGATCGCAGCGGAAGACCTGTTCCTCGTCGGCGGGATCGGGGAACTCCACCCAGGCCCGGGGGAAGTCGAGCCCCTTCTCGTCCGCCACCGCGGACTTGTTCTTCTTCGACTGGTTCTTGCTGGCCTTCTTCGTATTTGGCACAAACCCAAGCCTAAGCGCCCCTTACTCCACCGCCCCGCGTGCGGCCCTATAGCGTTTCCCGTATGAGACTCGGTGTCCTGGATGTGGGTTCGAACACGGTCCACCTGCTGGTGGTGGACGCGCACCCCGGCGCGCGCCCGCTGCCCGCGCACTCCCACAAGGAGCAGCTGCGGCTCGCGGAGCTGCTCGACGAGCACGGCGCGATCACCCCGGAGGGCGTCGAGCGCCTGGTCTCCGTCATCGGCGAGGCCGTGCAGGCCGCCGAGGACAAGGGCTGCGAGGACGTCCTCCCCTTCGCGACCAGCGCCGTCCGCGAGGCCCCCAACGCCGACGAGGTCCTGGCCCGCGTCAAGGCCGAGACCGGCGTCGAGCTGCCCGTGCTCAGCGGCGAGGACGAGGCCCGGCTGACCTTCCTCGCGGTCCGCCGCTGGTTCGGCTGGTCGGCGGGCAAGCTGCTGGTCCTCGACATCGGCGGCGGCTCGCTGGAGATCGCGTACGGCATCGACGAGGACCCCGACGCCGCCGTCTCCCTCCCCCTGGGCGCGGGCCGCCTCACCTCGGCCTGGCTCCCGGCCGACCCGCCGGACCCGGCGGACGTGAAGGCGCTGCGGCGGCACGTGCGGGCGCAGATCGCCCGCACGGTCGGAGAGTTCAGCCGCTTCGGGGCACCGGACCACGTGGTGGCCACCTCGAAGACCTTCAAGCAGCTGGCCCGCATCGCCGGCGCGGCCCGCGAGGCCGACGGCCTGTACGTCCAGCGCGACCTCACCCGCAAGTCCCTGGAGGAATGGGTCCCCCGCCTGTCGGCGATGACCACGGCGGAACGTTCCACCCTCCCGGGCGTCTCCGAGGGCCGGGCCTCCCAGCTCCTGGCGGGCGCCCTGGTGGCAGAAGCGGCGATGGACCTCTTCGGCGTGGACACCCTGGAAATCTGCCCCTGGGCCCTCCGCGAGGGCGTCATCCTGCGGAGGCTGGACCACCTCCCGTAGCCGGCACGGGGCTCGCGGCGCGGGCCCGCGGCCGGGCGGTGGCTGCCCACCCGCCTC
>NZ_JZWV01001568.1 GCF_000966975.1 Streptomyces katrae
GGCTTGGGCTGCGGCTTGGGCTTCGGGTGGTGCGGCGCGGGTGCGGGGGGCGCCGGGTGCGGGGCGGGGTGTTCCGCGTGCGGGGCGGGCGGGTGGTCGTCGCACTCCTCCTTCCCGCCCCGGGGTCCGTGCTCCTCCTCGCCGGAGCCGCCGTACGCGTCCTCGTGGCGGGGCGCCGCATGCCGGGGGGCCTCCGGCCGGGGAGCCTCGTGGCGGGGCGCCGCGTGCCGGGGGGCGTGCGGGCGGGGACCCTCGTCGCCGCGCTCCCCGTAGCCGCCCTCGTCCTCCCGGCGCTGCGCGGGCAGCGCGTGCCGGCCGCCCTGGCGCTCCTCGAGGTAGCGCTCGAAGGCCTCGGCGTTCTCGGGGCTCAGGTAGCGCTCGTAGTCGTGCCGGTCGGCGTCCGAGCCGGTCGAGGTGACGCAGGTGTTGCCCATCGAGGGGTTGAGCGCGGCACCCCCGTCCACGCTGTTGCCGCACACGTTCGGCGAAAAGGTGATGGGTACCGAGACGCTGTTGCCGGACAGCACGCCCGGCGACTGCGAGGCCTCGGCCATCGCCCCGGGATGCGCGTAGGCCGCGCCGGTCGCGATCGACAGCAGACTCGAGGCGGCCGCAGCCGTGAGCACCCCCTTGCCCAGTACCTGTCGGCTCAGTACCTGTCGCATGGGTCCTTCCCTGTCTACCGGCGCGGGGGCCGGTCCTGAATCGAAGGTGGCCCCGGGGTGCACCGCCGTGCACTCCGAGGCCACCGAGGAGGTTGCCCTTGCGGGCGCAGGCACTCCGTCAGTTGTTGACGCAGACGTTGCCGAACGCGGGGTTCAGCAGCGCGATCACGTTGACGGTGTTGCCGCAGACGTTCACGGGGATGTGCACGGGGACCTGTACGAGGTTCCCGGAGAGGACGCCGGGGGAGCCGACGGCCTTGCCATCCGCGGCCGCGTCGGCCATGGCGGGGGAGGCGGCACCGGCGGCGACGAGAACGCCGGCGGCCATCACCACTGCCTTCTTGTACTTCATCTGAATTCGATCCTTCCCGCAGAGGTCTGTCCGCTGCATAGACAACAACGAGTGGGGCGGAAAAAGGAAACCCGTGGATTCCCGGTATTTCCGAGGGGTGCCGGATAATTCACTCCGATGCCCCGGAGGTGCGTTCGGGTAATTCCGGTCCTTATTTATCGGAAGGGTAATTCCCGGTCCTGATACGCGGCGAGGCCGTCGCGACCCGGGGGTGCGACGGCCTCGCGGTGCGACCTCGATCAGCTGCCGTTGGAGACGTTGCCGGAGAGGATCGGGATGTTGTCCAGGATGTGCGAGAGGGCC
>NZ_JZWV01001569.1 GCF_000966975.1 Streptomyces katrae
GGGATGTCCTGGACGCCGATGTTGACCGCGGACAGGATCGACTGGGCGTTGACCTTGGCGGGCAGGGCGATGCAGGGCTTGTTGAAGGAGCCCTGGATCAGCGCCATCTGCGGGCTCATGTTGCCGTAGGTGGCCTGGTTGCCGTAGATCTGCGCGGAGTTGTTGCCGTTGACGGTGTTGATGCCGTTGTCGTTGCCGATGGCCATCGCCTGGGGGGCCATGGCGGCGCCGAGGCCCACGGTGGAGGCGGCAACCGCTGCGCCGGCGACAAGCTTCTTGATCATTATCATCCCTTTTTTGCAGGATTGCCCGGTGCTGGAGCATCCGGATCAACGGCCCGGCTGCGGCTCGGGTTGCGTCGCTTCACCCGGATGCCGCCGTTTCGGGCGGTCCGGTTGACGTTCAGGCGTTCACGCAGTGGTTGCCGAAGGCGGGGTTCAGCAGGCCGATCAGCTGGGCGGTGACGCCGCAGACGTTGACCGGCACGTCGACGGGCACCTGGACGAGGTTGCCGCTCAGCACGCCGGGGGACCCCGCGGCGAGGCCGTCCGCCGTCGCGCCGTCGCCGCCGTGCGCCGAGGCGAGGCCCGCGCCGCCCATCAGCAGCGCGGCGCCCGCGAGCGCCACCGTCGTGCCGCGCATCAGCCTCTTCTTCATCGCCGTATTCCTTTCGGTTCGAACTTCGAACAACGATGCACCGGCATAACGACTCGCCCACCGGCAGGGTGCGTGCTATCGCCCGAAAGGCCGTACGAGCGAGTCCGACGTGATTTCCAGCCCGATTTCTGACAAAGTTCACTCCTGTTTTGTCCCCTTGATCGAAAATGGAGACGGGGTCATGGGCTCCTCCCGCAGAATCCTCGGCGCGTTCGGTCTGCTGTCCTGCCTCGTACTTTCCGCACACGCCCCCTCGGCGGGTGCCGCGGTTCCCGCCGCGGCGCGTGAAATGCCCCGGATCCCCTTCACCCAGCGTTACCAGTCCGTGCAGCACGGCGGGCTGGTCCGCGCCTCGAACTCGGCGATCAGCTGCCGCCGCGAGGAGTCCCCGCAGGCCGAGCCGTGCGCCGAGGTCAAGAAGGGCGCGGCCGGGACCAATGGCGACTTCGAGATGTTCTACGACGAGGTCGACAAGGACCCCGACACCTACAACTCCACCCGCGCCGAGCTCAAGGTCCCGCAGGGCGCGAAGGTCTCGTACGCCCGGCTCTACTGGGGCGGGAACCTGCGGGTGGGGGAGCAGAAGCCGCCGGAGGACAACGGGCGCGTGCTGGTCGCCGAGCCCGGGGGCGCGTACAAGCCCGTGCTGGCCGACACCGTGATCGGGCACCGCACCGACGCGGGCAGCGACGCCTACCAGGCCTCGGCCGACGTCACCCCGCTGGTCCGCAAGGGCGGGGCGGGGATGTGGACCGTCGCCCAGCTCAACGTGGCCATGGGGCACTCGGACGTGGGTGCCTGGGGCGGCTGGACGCTGGTGGTCGCGTACGAGCACCAGCAGGAGCCGCTGCGCCGGATCTCGCTGTGGGACGGCTTCGAGCCGCTGGCCGCCGGGGCCGGCGAGGCCGCCGCGGAGGCGGTGGAGGTCGCCGGGCTGGACGCGCCCCCGGGGGCCGCGGGCAAGGCCGGGGTGGTCGCGTACGACGGGGACCGCGGGGCCCTGGGCGACTCACTCACCGTGACGGCGGACAGCGGGCGGCGGATCAATGTCAGCGACGCCGAAAACCCGTTCAACGACGTCATGAATTCCACGATCACGGATTTCGGACGCCCAGGATCAGTACGACAGCCTGAAAATATTAATAATCTCGGATATGACGCGGACGTGTTCGATCTGAGTCCCGCCCTGTCCGGTGGCGCCCGCACCCTGAACTTCAGGTTCACGGGCGAAAGCCAGGGTCAATTCCTCGGTGTGCTCTTCGTTCAGACAGACGCGCGCCGCTGAGCGCAGGAGACCGCTCCACGTGCCGAAACACCCCTCGCCGGCCGGCTCCCCGGCCGCGCAGTCCTTCACCGTCCTCCACCTCGTCCAGCCCGTCGAGGGCGGCGTCGCACGGGTCGTCACCGACCTCGTACGCGCGCAGTCCGCCGCCGGGCTGCGCGTCGTCGTCGGCTGCCCGGACGGCGGCGTCCTCGCCGACGGCGCCCGCGACGCCGGGGCCGAGGTGTTCACCTGGCGCGCCGGACGCTCCCCCGGACCCGGACTGCCGGCCGAGGTGCTCGCCGCCGCCCGCCTGGTCCGCCGCGTCCGCCCCGACCTGCTGCACGCCCACAGCGCCAAGGCCGGCCTGGCCGGGCGGATCGCCGTACGGGGCTCCCTGCCCACGGTCTTCCAGCCCCACGCCTGGTCCTTCGACGCCGTCGGCGGCACCACCGCCGCGCTCGCGCTGCGCTGGGAACGGGCCGGCGCCCGCTGGGCCGACCGGGTGCTCTGCGTCAGCGAGGCCGAACGCCGGGCCGGCGAGTCCGAGGGCATCACCGCCCGCTGGGCCGTGATCCGCAACGGCGTCGACCTCACCCACTTCCGCCCCGGCCACCCCGACCCCGGCCGCGACCGCGCCGAGGCCCGCGCCGGACTCCAGCTGCCCGCCGGTGACGGGCCGCTGGCCGTCTGCGTCGGCCGGCTCTGCCCCCAGAAGGGCCAGGACGTCCTGCTCCGGGCCTGGCCGGAGGTCCGCGCGACCGTCCCCGGCGCCCGCCTCGCCCTGGTCGGCGACGGCCCCGACGCCGACCGGCTGCGCCGCTCCGCACCCCCCGCGGTCCACTTCGCCGGGGCCGCCGCCGACATCCGACCGTGGCTTCGGGCCGCCGATCTCGTTGTACTGCCGTCGCGGTGGGAAGGCATGGCGCTCGCCCCCCTCGAAGCCATGGCCTGCGGCCGACCGGTCCTGGTCTCCGACGTCAGCGGTGCGCGGGAGAGCCTGCCGTCCGGCCACGGACGGCTCTGCCTGGTACCGCCGGAGGACCCGGCGGCGCTGGCCAAGGCCCTGGGACGGCTGCTCGCCGAACCGCGGCTGCTCACCGAACTCGGGGAGCAGGCCCAGCAGCACGCCCGGAGCGAGTTCGACGTGCGGCGGACCACGGACGCGGTCACCGGCCTGTACCACGAACTGCTGGGCAGGCCCGCCCCCTTGCTCCGCCGGGGGGACCCCCAGCCCTTGAACCAGGAGCGCATCAGCCGATGACGATGGACAGCGCAGCCGCCCGGCACACCGGGGGCCAGAGCGGCACGGGGCACGCCGGCGGCAGCGCCTTCGCCTCCGTGTCGCCCGCCGCCCCGCCCGCCGTGTCACCCGCCAAGCCC
>NZ_JZWV01001570.1 GCF_000966975.1 Streptomyces katrae
GGCACGGGCACGGGCACGGGCACGGGCAACGGCTACCCCTCCGCCGGGGCCCGGCCCGTGAGGGCCGCCAGGCTGGAGCGGACGTGGTTCATGTGGGCCCGCATCTCCTCCTGCGCCTCCGCGTGCTCCCGCAGGATCCGGTCCGTCTCCCGCCCCACCCGCTCCTGCCGCACCCGCGCCTGCGCGACCAGCTCCGCCGCCCGGGCCTCCGCGTCCTCCTGCCCGTGCCGCGCGGACTCCTCCGCCTCAGCGAACCCCCGCCGCGCCTCCGCCAGCCGCGCCTGCGCGT
>NZ_JZWV01001571.1 GCF_000966975.1 Streptomyces katrae
CCCCCAGCCGCGCCTGCGCGTACCGCTCCATCTCCGCGAGCCGCGCCTCCTGCTCCGCCTCCCGCGCCGCCGCCTCCCGCCCGGCCGCGTCCCACCGCTCCACCTGCTCCTGCTCCCGCTCCGCGAGCAGCGCCTGCGCCCGCCGCCGCGTCTCCGCCAGCCCGGCCTGCGCCTCGGCCCGCCATGCCGCGGCCTCCTCGCGCGCCTCCGCGCGTACCGCGTCCGCCTCCCGCTGCGCCCGCAGCAGCCCCTGCCGCGCCCGCACCTCGGTCTGCTCCCGCACCGCCTCCGCGTCGTGCCGCGCCAGCTCCGCCACCCGGTCGGCGTGCGCCTCGGCCGCGCCCGCCGCCTCCGCCGCGTCCGCCCGCGCGTCCGCCCGCAGGACCTCCGCCTCCTCCTGGGCCAGCGCCAGGATCCGCCGGGCGCGCTCGCTCAGCTCGTCGTACGTCTGCGGGGCCAGCGCCGCGACCGCCGCGCGCAGCCGCTCCGCCTCCTCCTCCATCTGCCGTGCCAGGACGGTCAGCCGCGCCACCCGTTCCCAGGCCTCGTCCCGGCTGCCGGCCAGCCGGGCGACGTACCGGTCGACGTCCTCCGGCCGGTAGCCGCGGCCGCCGCGCACGGTGGAGAAACCCTGGGGTCCGTGAGGTGACATGGGTGCACTCATCCTGGAAGCGCCTCTCTCGCGGGGATTCCCGTCAAGGATGCGTCATTTGGGGCCAGAAGCCTGAATGGCCGGGCCGGGACCCCCGTCGAGGGTCCCGGCCCGGCCATCCATCCGATCAACACACCGGCCGGCTCAGAGCAGTCCGTCCCACATCTGCTCCAGCAGCACCGACCACCAGCTCTCCGGCGACGCCAGCGCGGCGCTGTCGAGGCCCGCCAGGTTCGCCTGGAAATCGACGGTCCAACGCCCGGCCTGTTCCGGCGTCAGATGCTGCCGCAGCCGCCACATGTGACCCAGCATCGCCAGCGACCGCGCGAACTGCGGCAGGCTCGAGTTCACGAACTGCGGCGGCACGGGCGCCCCGCCCGGACCGCCCTCCACCGGCACCGCCACGATGTGCGCCGTCCCGTACTGCACGCACAGCGCCTTGCCGAAGTCGCTGCCGATCACCAGGTACGAACCCGCGTCCGACGCCGGCTGCACCTGCCGCTGCGCGGCCAGCTCGGCCAGCGTCGGCACCGGCTGCCCGGGCACGGCCTGCGCCCAGAAGAACGGGCCGAAATCGACCGGCAGACCGGCCCACATCAGGGTCTGCGCGACGATCTCCGGCACGCCCTGGCGCGACACCGCCCGCTGGTCGTAACGGAACACGCCCTGCGGCCCGAACGCCCCCGCCAGTTCCTGAGCGATCGCGTCCATCGGGATCGCCGGCTGGAGCGGGACCTGCGGCAGCGGCGCCCGGACCGGCGCCGGCCGCGCCGGACCGTCCGCCACCTGGTGCAGCTCACCCTGATGGGTGAGCAGGTGCCTCATGCCCTGCTGACGCCCCGCGTGGTCGGTGCCGTACGGGGCCACGCTCGTGATCCGCACCTGCGGCCAGGTCTCCCGGATCATCCGGGCGCAGTAACCGCCGGGCAGCTCGCAGGAGGCCAGCTCGGTGTGCAGCTCCAGCACCTGCTGCGGCGGCACGTTCATCGCGCGGAGCTCGTACAGGATCTGCCACTCGGGGTGCGGGGTACCGGGCGCCGAGCGGCGGATGAGCTGCTGCTCGGAGCCGTCGGGCGCACGGTAGCGGAGCACGGCCTGGTAGCCGGGGCCGACCGTGGGCACGCCGGACGGGGCCGGCTGCTGCCCCGCCGGACCGCCGGGCGGCGCGGACGGCGGACCGGGCGGCGGAACGGTACCGGGCCCGGCCAGCATCGTCGCGGCGTGCTGCATCCCGCCCCCGGGCGCACCAGGGGCCCCGGGAGCACCGGGAGCACCGGGCGGCCCCGGCGGGGCGGGCGGCTGTACGACGGCCGGCCCGGCCAGCATCGTCGCGGCATGGTCGAGCCCGCCCCCGAGCGAACC
>NZ_JZWV01001572.1 GCF_000966975.1 Streptomyces katrae
CCCCGGGCGGCACGGGAGGCACGGGCGGCTCCGGCGGGGGCACGGGCAGCTCGGGCGGAACCGGCGGCTCGGGCACCTCAGGAGGCACAGGCAGCTCAGGCGGATCCGGCGGCACAGGAGGCTCAGGAACCGCAGGAGGCTCAAGCGGCGGCACCACACCCCCGCCCGCCACCCCGCCCTCCCTCACGCTGAGCGCCCCGGCCCGCTCGGCGGCGTCCGAACGCCGGTGCGAGCGCGTCACGGTGACCTTCACCAACACC
>NZ_JZWV01001573.1 GCF_000966975.1 Streptomyces katrae
ACCTTCACCAACACCGGCACCATCGCGGCCCGTTCCGGCACGGTCTCGTTCGCGACGCACGTCATCGGCGCCCTCGGCATCGACTGGGCCACGGTCACCACGACCCAGCCCCTGCCCGCCCCCATCGCGGGGCTGACCTCCAGGACGCAGACCTACACGGTGTGCGTGGAGGCCTGGCGGGTGCCCCTCGGCATGCACGTCGAGACCCTCGGGGTCACCGCGACCTGGAGCTGAGCCGGCACCGGCACCTCAGTGGAGTACCACCCACAGCGCCGCCCCCAGCAGGAGCACCAGCGCCAGGACCAGGGCGATCCGGCCCCCGGACAGGGCACCCGACTCCTTGGGACGGCGGCGCGAGCCCGGCACGGTCGGCGTGCGGGCCTCCCGGTCCTCGCCCTCCGCCACGAACGCGCGGAACATCTGAGTGCTGCCGGCGGGGTCGTAGGACCCCTCGGGCTCGGGTGAGTTGTGCTGTGCGGACATGGCTGGACCCTAGCGGGTTTTCCCATTCCTTTACCGCCTCACCCCCGAAATTCATTTGCCTGTAGCAACCATACTCTTCTATGGTTGCCCTAAGCAACGAGATAGGGGGGCGGTCCGGTGGCCACGCACACGGCTCAGAACACCCGGTACGAGGAGCTGGCCCGCCAGCTCACCGGCATCGGCGCGGTCAAACGCGACCTGGCCCGCAGCCTGCCCCCGCACTGCCCGCCCGGCGCCGCCGCCGTCCTCACCCTGCTCGACCGGCACGGCGAGATGCGGCTCAGCCGGCTCACCGAGTACATGGCCGTCGACATCTCGGTCAGCAGCCGGCACGTGGCCCACGTGGCGCAGCGCGGCTGGATCGACCGGGAGACCGACCCCGGCGACGGCCGCTGCCGGATCCTGCGCCTGACCGACGAGGGCCGCGCCGTGCTCACCGAGCTCGGCGCCCGCTACACGGACGCGCTGGAGAAGGCCCTGGCCGACTGGTCGGCCGAGGACATCGACGCACTCAACACCCTGCTGGCCCGACTCCGATCGAGCTTCTAGGCAAAGGAAACACATGGCTACGACCACACCCGAGGGTGTGCGGGGAGGCGGCCGGTCGGAGACCACGTCCGACGGCGCGCCCATGACCCACTCCCAGATCATGAAGGCGCTGTCCGGGCTCATGCTCGGCATGTTCGTGGCGATCCTGTCCTCCACGATCGTCTCCAACGCCCTGCCCCAGATCATCAGCGACCTCGGCGGCACCCAGTCCTCCTACACCTGGGTCGTCACCGCCGCCCTGCTGTCGATGACGGCCGCGACCCCGCTGTGGGGCAAGCTGTCCGACCTCTTCAGCAAGAAGCTGCTCGTCCAGATATCCCTGGTGGTCTACGTCCTCGGCTCCGTGGTCGCGGGCCTGTCCCAGAACACCGGCATGCTCATCGCCTGCCGCGTCGTCCAGGGCATCGGCGTCGGCGGTCTCTCCGCCCTCGCCCAGATCGTGATGGCCGCGATGATCTCCCCGCGCGAGCGCGGGCGCTACAGCGGCTACCTCGGCGCGGTCTTCGCCGTCGCCACCGTCGGCGGCCCGCTGCTCGGCGGCGTCATCACCGACACCTCGTGGCTCGGCTGGCGCTGGTGCTTCTACGTCGGCGTGCCCTTCGCGGTCATCGCCCTGATCGTCCTCCAGCGCACCCTGCACCTCCCGGTCGTCCGCCGGGACGTGAAGGTCGACTGGCTGGGCGCCTTCCTGATCAGCGGCGCCGTCTCGCTGCTGCTGATCTGGGTCACCCAGGCCGGCGACTCGTACGACTGGATCTCCTGGACCACCCTGGCCATGACCGGCGGCGCCGTCGCGCTCGGCCTGCTCTTCCTGCTGGTGGAGTCCCGCGCGAGCGACCCGATCATCCCGCTGCGCCTCTTCCGCAACAAGACCATCAGCCTGGCCTCCGCCGCCTCGCTCTTCGTCGGCGTCGCGATGTTCTCCGGCACGGTCTTCTTCAGCCAGTACTTCCAGCTGGCGCGCGGC
>NZ_JZWV01001574.1 GCF_000966975.1 Streptomyces katrae
TGTTCTCCGGCACGGTCTTCTTCAGCCAGTACTTCCAGCTGGCGCGCGGCGAGTCCCCCACCATGTCGGGCCTCCTGACCATCCCGATGATCGGCGGCCTCTTCGTCTCCTCCACGGTCTCCGGCCAGATCATCACCAAGACCGGCCGGTGGAAGGCCTTCCTGGTCTCCGGCGGCGTGCTGCTGACCGCCGGACTCGGGCTGCTGGGCACCCTGCGCTACGACACCCCGTACTGGCGCATCGCCCTGTTCATGGCGCTGACCGGCCTCGGCCTCGGCATGATGATGCAGAACCTGGTCCTCGCCACCCAGAACCAGGTCGCCCCCGAGGACCTCGGCGCGGCCAGCTCCGTCGTCACCTTCTTCCGCTCCCTCGGCGGCGCCATGGGCGTCTCCGCACTGGGCGCGGTCATGGCCAACCGGGTCACCCACTACGTCAAGGACGGGCTGGCCGCACTCGGCCCGAAGGCGGCGGCCCTGGGACACGGCGGCACCGGCGGGGGCGGCATCCCCGACCTCGACAAGCTGCCCGCGCCGCTGCGGCAGGTGATGGAGTCCGCGTACGGGCACGGCGTCGGCGACGTCTTCCTCTACGCCGCCCCGAGCGCGCTGCTCGGACTGGTGCTGGTGCTCTTCATCAAGGAGGTCGCGCTGAAGTCGAAGCCGGCCGTCCACGCCCCGGACGCCGAGGGCGCCCCCGGCGTCCCGGCCCAGGCCACGGACAGGGCTCCGTCCCAGGCCTGAGCCAGGGCCGTCAGGCCCGGGGCCGAACCGTCAGGCCTGGGCCCGGCGGGCGGCGGCCTTGGCCTCGATGCCCGCGATCAGGACGTCGAGGGCCAGGGCGAAGTCCGCCTCGGGTGCCCGCCGGACCGTTCCCCCGCAGCCGTGCAGGGCGCAGCCGTTCAGGAACTGCGAGACGGCCAGGTGGGCGCCGGTCCGGCCGGCGTCCGCCAGGCCGGCGGCCTCCAGCAGCCGGTGCAGGGCCGCGTCGAAGGCCCGTGCGTGCGGGCCGATGTTGGGGTAGACCGCGCTGAGCGGAGCCACCCAGGGGTGCTCCGCCAGCAGCCTGCGGTAACCACAGGCCAGTGCCCTCAGCCGGCTCGGCCAGGGCTCCTCAGAGGGCGGTCCGGCCGGCAGGCGCTGCTGGCCCAGGGCTCTGTCCAGGGCCAGTTCGAGCAGATCGTGCTTGGTGTCCACGTACCAGTACAGGGACATCGCGGTGACGCCCAGCTCGGCCGCCAGTCTCCGCATGGAGAAGCGGCCGAGCCCTTGCGCGTCCAGCAGCCGCACGGTGGCGGCGGTGATCCGGTCCCGGTCCAGCCCCGAAGGGGCCTCGGTACGGCGTCTGACGGGGGCGGTGGGCCGCACGGCCAGCCACACACTGGTCCTGGCCTCGCCCGGATCAGCCTCGGTCACCATCGAGGTGCCCTCCTCATCACAAGGGGATCAGCCCGGAATGCCCGGTCCGCCCTCTTGATGCTAGGGGGTGTCCGACGGATGGGAGTCGGTTCAGGACGCGCCGGTCGAAGGGGCCGTCAGGTCGTAGAACGTGGTCCCGCCGATGGTGACGGCCTTGAAGTTGGCCCTCACCCAGCTGTCGATGGCCGTACTGGCCGACCCGCCCGGGCCTCCCTGCCCGCCCGCCCGGCCGCCCGTGCGGAGCTCCCCGGCGCCTTCGAGGCCGCCCTGGGCGATGAAGTAGTGGATCTTCCCGGCCTTCACGTACGCCTTGAACCGCTCCGGCGTCGGGGAGGGGTCGCTGCCGTTGAACCCGCCGAGGGGCATCACGGGACGGCCGGAGGCCAGCTGGTAACTCGCCGCGTTCTGGGAGCCGACGGCGGCGGCCGCCCAGGTGTAGCGGCCGGCGTCGGCGCGCAGCGCGGCCCTGGCCCCGGCGGAGACCCGGGCCCCGTCGAGCAGCCCGCCGGCCCCGCCCCGCATGCCCGGGCCACCCGCTCGACCGCCCCCTCCCGTGCCGGACCGGCCCGCCGCAGCGCCCGCGCCGCCCGCC
>NZ_JZWV01001575.1 GCF_000966975.1 Streptomyces katrae
GCGCTGAAGCCCGGCGCACCCCGACCGTCACCCCCGCCACCCCCATCGCCCCGTCCCTCCCGTCCCCCATCTGCTCATCCGCCCTCCTCCCCCACCCCGTCACCACGACACGGAAGACCGAAGGAAGACCGTCATGACCGACATCGCCATCACCGGAATCGGCTGCCGCTTTCCGGGCGCCCGGAACACCAGCGCCTACTGGAAGCTCCTGATGAGCGGAGAACGCCAGTTCTCCTCCGTTCCGGCGGAGCGCTGGAACCACGGCACGTTCCACGAGCCCGGCAACCACTCGGCCACCCAGGCCGCCTACACCGACCAGGTCGCCTTCCTGGACGGCGTGGACCGCTTCGACGCCCTCCACTACGGGGTGCCCCCCGCCCGCGCCCGGGCCATGGACCCCCAGCACCGGCTGATGCTCGACGTCACCCGTGAGGCCCTCGACGACGCGGGGATGGGGCGCGGCGGCTTCGAGCGGGAGAACACCGGCGTCTTCTTCGGCATCTCGGTCTCCGACTACAAGGACCTGATGGCGGCCCCGCTGCGGGCGATCTCGCTGGCCGAGCAGGAGGGGGCCGCGGACGGCTCCTTCGACCGCAGGGCTGCGCGGGAACAGGCCCAGCGGTTCGGCGCGGTCCAGTCCTTCACCCTGCCCGGGAGCCTGCTCAACATGGCCTCCGGCACGGTGAGCCGGCAGTTCGACCTCGGTGGGCCCAGTTTCGCCGTCGACGCCGCCTGCTCCGGCTCGCTGGTGGCCCTCGACCAGGCGATCGCCCAGCTGCACCGGGGCACCTGCCGCATCGCCGTGGTCGGCGGGGTGTACCTCAACCTGACCCCCGACAGCCTGATCGGCTTCTCCCGGCTGCGCGCGCTGTCCGCCGCCGGGGTGTGCCGCCCGTTCGACGCGGAGGCCGACGGCTTCGTCCTCGGCGAGGGCGCCGGCACGGTCGTCATCCGGCCGCTCGCCGACGCGCTCGCCGCCGGGGACCGGGTCTACGCCGTGATCAAGGGCATCGGATCCGCCAACGACGGCGCCTCCCCCGGCCCGCTGGTCCCCACGGCCGAGGGCCAGCTGCGCGCCATGCGCCGGGCGTACGAGGACGCGGGGGTCCCCCCGTCCTCCGTGGGCTTCCTGGAGGCCCACGGCACGGGCACCGCCGCGGGCGACCGCGCCGAGATCGAGGCGCTGCGCCGGCTGCGCACCGAGTGGCCGGACGACGACCCGAGCCTGTGCTACCTCGGCTCCGGCAAGGCCCTCATCGGGCACTCCCTGTCGGCGGCGGGCATCGCGGGGCTGATCAAGACGGCCCTGGTGGTCCACCACCGGACGATCGTGCCGCAGCCGCGCACCGCCCCGCACCCGGACCTGGGCGTGGCCGCGGCCGGCCTGCGCTTCACCGAGACCCCGCGGCCGTGCGCGGACGGGAACGCCCCGCTGCGGGCCGCCGTCAGCTCGTTCGGCTTCGGCGGCACCAACGTCCACGTGGTGCTGGAGGAGCGGCCCGCCCCGGCACCCGCCCGGCCTCCGGTGCAGTCCCCGGTGCAGTCCCCCGTGCAGGCTCCGTTTCCCGCGGCCGGTGCCCCCCGGCTGGTCCTCCTCTCCGCCGGCAGCCCGCGCCTGCTCGACCGGCACATCGGCGAGGTCCTCGACACCCTCGAGGCACTCGACCCGGCGGACCGCCCCCCGCTGGGGGCGCTGGCCCACACCCTGGGCGGGCGGGGGCCGCTGAAGACCCGGCTCGCGATCGTGGCCGACGGCACGGAGGAGTTCATCGGGCGGCTGCGCCGGGCCCGCCGGCAGCTGGAGGACGGTGCCCGGGGCGACCTCGGCGACGACGCCTTCGCCGCCGAGGCCCCGCTGCCGGCCGCGCAGCGCCGTATCGCCCTGCTCTACCCCGGCCAGGGCAGCCAGCGGCCGGGCATGATGCGGGACCTGTACGAGGGGTTCGCCGGGTTCCGTACGGCCGTCCACGCGTTGGGCGCCCTGGCCGGAACGGACGCGGCCGGGC
>NZ_JZWV01001576.1 GCF_000966975.1 Streptomyces katrae
GTACGGGAAGGCCGCCGCCCGCGGCGGGGCGGAGGAGACGATGCGGCGGCTCACCGCCACCGACGTGTGCCAGCCCGTGCTCGGCACCGTCCAGCTCGCCGCCACCCGCCTGCTCGCCGACTGCGGCATCACCCCCGACCTCGCCCTCGGCCACAGCGTCGGGGAGTTCGCGGCGGCCGCCGCGGCCGGTGCGCTGACCGGCGAGGACACCGTACGGCTGCTGGCCGGGCGGGGTGCGGCCCTGCGGCAGGCCGCGGAGAACGGCCCGCCCGGCGGGATGCTCGCCGTGCAGACGGACGAGGAGACCTGCCGGCGGCTGGTCGAGGGCATCGACGGCGTGTGGCTCGCCTGCTTCAACGAGCAGCGCCAGATCGTGGTCAGCGGCACCGCGCGGGGCCTCGCCGCCCTGCGGGAGGCCTGCGCCGGGGCCGGGGTCGTCACGGTGACGCTGGAGGTGGCGGGGGCCTTCCACTC
>NZ_JZWV01001577.1 GCF_000966975.1 Streptomyces katrae
CGAGGAGGGGGTGCGCGCGGTCCTCGCCGGCCGGCGGATCGGCTCTCCCGTGGTGCCGTTCGTCTCGTCGGTGAGCGGGCAGCTGTGCACGGACCCCGGAGCGCTGCGCGAGCTGTGGGCCCGCCACGCGTCCGGGCCGGTCCGCTTCGGCGACGCGGTCCGCACCGCGTACGAGCAGGGCGCGCGCGTGTTCCTCCAGGTGAACGGGGGCGCGTCGCTGCTCACGGCGGTGCGCCGGAACCTCTACCACCACGACGACGTGCACCTCCTCACCGCCGACGCGGGGGCGGAGCGGGACGCCGGGCGCGGCTTCGTCCGGACCCTGGCCCGGCTCGCGGTCCTGGG
>NZ_JZWV01001578.1 GCF_000966975.1 Streptomyces katrae
TGGGCGTCCCGGTCGACCCGCGGGGCCTGCTCCCCGCCGAGGAGCGCCGGCTGCTGGACCTGCCCCCGGCGGAGCTGGACACCCAGTCCTACTGGGTTCCGGGCAAGCGCCCCGCCCCGCCCCGGCGCACCGCGCCCGTGCCCGTGCCCGCGCCCGTCCCGCCCGCGGAGCCCCCGGCGGACGAGACCCCGTACGAACTCCTCCGGATGATCCGCCACCAGGCAGCCCTCCTCACCCACCTCACGAACGCCCTCCCGACCCCGCGTCCGGCCCCCGGGGAAGCTGCCGACGCGACCGCTGCCGCCCCGGCCGTGAACGCGCAGGCCGCCACTCCGGCCGGCACCAGCCCGGCGGCGGACACCTCGGACGCCGCCACCCC
>NZ_JZWV01001579.1 GCF_000966975.1 Streptomyces katrae
GGCGGGGAGACGGCTCCGCGCAGCGGCGTCGGGGAGCGGCCCCGCAGGGGTCAGGCGGCGGCTGCGGTGGGGACGTCCTGTTCGGCTTCGACCGTGGCGTTCCAGTCCCGCTTGATCGCCCGCCAGCCCTCGTCCGTCTCGCCGTGGCGCCAGTACCCGGAGATGGAGAGCCGCTCGCGCGCGATGCCCCGCTCCAGGCGCAGGTGGCGGCGGAGTTCCTTCACGAAGCCCGCCTCGCCGTGGACGAAGGCGTGGACGTCCGCCGAGGGGAAGTCCAGGCCGGTGACGGCCTCCAGCAGGGCCGCGCCCACCGGGCGGTCGCCCCGGTGGAGCCAGACCGGCGTGATGCCGTCCGGGGTGGCGATGTCCTGCTCGTCCGCCGGGCCTTCGATCTCCACGAAGGCGTGCACCCGCGCCCCGCGCGGCATCCGCTCCATCGAGGCCGCGATCGCCGGCAGCGCGCTCTCGTCGCCCGCGAGGAGGTGCCAGTCCGCGGCCGGGTCCGGGGCGTAGCAGCCGCCGGGACCGAGGAAGTGGACCAGCTCGCCGGGCTGGACGCGGGCCGCCCACGGGCCCGCGAGGCCCTCGTCGCCGTGGACGACGAAGTCCAGGGTCAGTTCCAGCTTCGCCGGGTCCCAGGCGCGGACCGTGTAGGCGCGCTGGCGGGGCCAGGCCTCGCGGTGGTGCGTCGCACGGATCACGTCCAGGTCCCAGGGCTCCGCGTACCGCACGCCCTCGGGTTCGAAGAGGAGCTTGACGTAGTGGTCGGTGTACGCGCCCGCGCCGAATCCGGCCAGCCCGTCGCCGCCCAGCACGAGGCGCACCATGTGCGGTGTCAGCCGTTCGGTGCGTACGACCACTGCGGTGCCGACGGTACGGGCGCGTCCTTCTGCCACGGTCTCTCCCCTGGTACTTACGAAGCTTAGGATTACCTAAGTTAGCACCTCATGGGCGCAGCGCGCTGCTCAGGCGTGACATTGCTCCTCCCAGACCCCACCGATGGGCGAGCGCGTCGACCATCTCGGGTCGAGCGGCCAGGTAGGGGCGGGATTCGTCCAGGCGCTTGCGCTGGGTGGGGGTCAGCTTCGACTTCGGGTCGTCGACGGCCGCGATGATCCCGGCCAGGGACCCGTACGCGTCCAGCAGCTTGGCGGCGGTCTTCTCGCCGATGCCGGGCACGCCCGGCAGGCCGTCGCTCGGGTCGCCGCGCAGCAGGGCCAGGTCCGCGTAGCCGGGGCCGTCCACCCCGTACTTCTCGCGCAGCCAGGCCTCGTCGGTGACCTGGAGGGTGCCCACGCCCTTGAGCGGGTACAGGACGCGGCGCGCGCGGGCGTCGTCCACCAGCTGGTAGAGGTCCCGGTCGCCGGTGACGATGTCCACCGGGCCGGTGGCGCGGGCCGTCAGGGTGCCGATCACGTCGTCCGCCTCGTACCCGGCGACCCCCACCCGGGCGATGCCGAAGGCGTCCAGTGCCGCCTCGATGATCGGGACCTGAGGGGCCAGGGTGTCCGGGACCTCCTCCAGGTCCGGGCCCGACTCCGACGGCTCCGCCACCCGGTGCGCCTTGTAGGAGGGGATCAGCTCCACCCGCCAGTGCGGCCGCCAGTCGGCGTCCATGCAGGCCACCAGGTCGTCGGGGTGGTGGTCCTGCACCAGTCGGCCGATGAAGTCGAGCAGCCCGCGGACCGCGTTGACCGGGGTGCCGTCCGGGGCCTTCACGGACTCCGGGACGCCGAAGTAGGCACGGAAGTAGAGGGACGCGGTGTCCAGGAGCATCAGCCGTCGTGTGGTCGTCGTCATGCGAGCGATGATGCCGTAACGCCGCCCGGCCGCAGGTCGTCACCCCTGGTGGGTGAATGATCACTCAAACAGTGCGTCCGGCGAGCGCGCCCGCGCTTCCTCCCCGAGGGTGTTGATCACCGGCGGGCCGCTCGGCCGCGCCGGGTCCCCTCGCGAGGAGTTCCGCACGCCCCTGCCCGCACGCGCCGCCGGCGCGGCGCGGGC
>NZ_JZWV01001580.1 GCF_000966975.1 Streptomyces katrae
ACCGGGAATCGTTACCCAGGAGGAAAGCGGCGAGCCGGTCGCCGCTGCCGCCACGGTCCACGAAAAGAAGAGGATTTCCGCAATGAAGCTCTCCCAGGTCGCCGCTGTCGTCGTCGGTTCCGTCGCCGCTCTCGGCGCCACGGCCCCCGCCTTCGCGGCCGACGCCCCCGCGATGCCCCCGATGAGCGCGACGGGCGGAGTGACCGAGGTGCTGAACGCCGTGAACCCCGTCTCCGAGGCGCTCCCCCAGACGGCGGGCAACGCGCTGGCCGAGCAGGGCGACACGGTCGGCAAGGTGGTCCACACGGTGCAGGGCGTCAACAAGGCCCGCAACGACGTCCCCGGCACGGCCCTGGGCCTGGCGAACGGCGCGACCAAGGCCTCGCCGCTGCTCGGCGGGGTGGAGCTCAACGGCGGCAAGTGACGCCGGGCCGCTGCGAAAGGCTCCCGACACGACCGTGGGCGCCACCGGCGAGGCCGGTGGCGCCCACGGTCACGTGGTGCCGACTGCGAGGAACGTCAGTCGTTGACGCAGACGTTGCCGAACGCCGGGTTCAGCGCGCCGACCAGGTTCACGGAGTTGCCGCAGACGTTGATCGGAACGTGGACCGGCACCTGGACCAGGTTGCCCGAGAGAACACCGGGGGAGCCCACGGCCGCGCCCTCGGCCTGGGCGTCGGCGGAGGCGGCACCGGCGGCACCGGCCACGGCGAGACCAGCGGAGGCCAGGGCCACGGCGGCCTTCTTGGCAGCAGAGTTCATGGGGAGTGCACCTTCTCGTTCGATGTCCTGCCCCGGTCCCGGGGCTCACACCGAGCGAAACGGTCCAGCGTCCCCCGACGACACGGCCGACGGCAGGATCTGACCTGTTCAGCCCAATAGTCGTAACCATCCTGCCCGTTGGGTGCCGCCGTGGCCGCCGGCTAGTTGCTGATGGGGATGTCGGGGATCTGAACGTCGGGGACGGTCGGGACGGCCGGCGTGACCCCGGGCACCGCCGGGGTCGCGGGCACCGCGGGGACGGTGACCGGGAGGTCCGGCAGCTTCGGGACGGTGACGGGGAGGTCCGGCAGCTTGATGTCGGGCAGTTTGATCTCGGGGAGCTTCGGCACCTCGATCGGCGGGAGCTTGATGCCGCCGAGCAGGCCCGTCAGCGAGTTCAGCAGGTCCGAGAGGGTCTTCGTGAGGCCGGCGAGGAGGTCGTCGATCGGTCCGGCCGCGACCCGCTCCCGGGATTCCGCGGCCTCCTCCAGCCGTTCGATCTGCTGCTGCACGGCCGCCGCCTTCCTTTCGACGGCGGCGGCGCCCTGGCCGTCCGCGGCGCCCGCGGGGGCGGCCGCGCCGGACAGTATGACGACGGCGAGGGCCGACGGGACGAGGACGCGGAGGCGGGACGCCTTGGTGGGGTGCATGGGGAACCCTTCGGGGTGGTCGCGCAAGCGGACCGGAGTAGTCCACTTACTCACCCACCGTGCGAACACCCTCGACGGAGCGCAACCGGAGGCCGCGCGCCCCCGGCCGCCCCTGGGGCTGCGTACGGGCTTCGCGCAGGTGTCCGCAACGGTCTCACCCACGCCGGGGAAATCCCGGCCCCGGACGGGCCGTTTGAGTGAAGCAGCGCAACCATGCCCCGCGGCGGCAGGTTGATCAGGGCGCTCCACTAGCGGGCACTCGTGCGACAAAAGGACCAATGATGCTCAAGAAGATCATGACCGCCGCCGCCGTCTCCGCCGTTGCCGTCGGCGTCGGCGCTGCCGCCGCCGCCCCGGCCATGGCCATCGGCAACGACAACGGGGTCAACACCGTCAACGGCAACGGCNCCCAGCAGATCTACGGCAACCAGAAGACCGCGGGCGACCAGAGCCCCCAGCTCGGCCTGGTCCAGGGCACCCTGAACAAGCCGTGCATCGGCCTGCCCGCGAAGGTCAACGTCCAGTCGGTGGCCGCCCTCATCGCCAACATCGGCGTCCAGGACATCAACGTCCTGTC
>NZ_JZWV01000020.1 GCF_000966975.1 Streptomyces katrae
TGGGCGGGCGGCCGGCGGCCAGCTCGCGGCGGAGTACCGGGACGATGTGTTCGCCGAGGATGTCGATCTGCTCCAGCGCGGTCTCCAGCGGGATCCCGGCGTGGTCGACGGTGAAGAGCTGGCGCTGGTAGTGCCCGTAGACCTCCCGGAAGCCGAGGATCTTCTCGATGGCCTCGTCGGGGCTGCCCACGGTCAGCGGGGTGCGGGCCGTGGCCTCCTCCAGGGACCAGTGCCGGGCGCAGGCCGGGGAGCGGTCGAAGTAGGGGCGGAACTCGCTCAGCGCGTCCTGCGAGCGGGGCCTTACGAACAGCTGCCCGCCGAGGCCGACGATGGCCTGTTCGGGGCTGCCGTGGCCGTGGTCGGCGTACCGGGTGCGGTAGAGCTCGACCAGGCGGGCGTAGTGCCCGACGGGGGCGAGCAGGTTGTCGGCGAAGAACCCGTCGCCGTAGTACGCCGCCCGCTCCGCGGTCTCCGGGGAGCTCACCGAGGCGTGCCAGACGAAGGGCGGTACGCCGTCCAGCGGGCGGGGGGTGGAGGTGAAACCGTCCAGGCGGGCCCGGGAGCGGCCCCGCCAGTCGACGTCGGTCTCGCGCCAGAGGCGGTGCAGCAGGGCGTAGTTCTCACGGGCGAGGGCGAGGGTCTCGCGGAGGTCCTGGCCGAACCACGGGTAGACGTCGGGGGTGTTGCCGCGGCCGGTGATCAGGTCGAGGCGGCCGCCCGCCAGGTGCTGGAGCAGCGCGTACTCCTCGGCGACGCGCACCGGGTCGTTGGTGGTGATCAGGGTGGTGGCGGTGGAGAGGATCAGCCGCCGGGTGCGGGCGGCCACGTACGCGAGCAGGGTGGACGGGGAGGAGCAGACGTAGGGCGGCTTGTGGTGCTCGCCGGTGGCGAAGACGTCGAGGCCCGCCTCCTCGGCGCGGACGGCGAGGGCGGTCATGGCCCGGATGCGCTCGTGCTCGGTGGGCATGCGGCCGGCCCGGGGGTCGGGGGCGAGGTCGCCGACGGAGAAGATGCCGAACTGCACGCCGCTCCTCCCGCCCGCTCGCACCTTCTCGCGCCTTTCCGCGCCCCGGCGCGGAGGATCCCGACCGTGCCCGATCTGCGGTGATCCGGCCAGGTCCGGGCCTACAGTCCGTCAAGTCGCGGAGGTGGTGGGGACCCCACCACCTCCGGGGCGAGCGCGGTGACCGGCCCACCTCCCCCAACAGGGTGTCCTCGTCGGACGGTAGAGGGGCAGTGGACGCACGCCGAGGGGGCATGTCGTGAAAGCGGTCATGAGCAGCAGCACCATGAGCAACAGCAGCACCATCACGGGGGACGTGACGGGGACGAGGACGGGGAACGGGACGGGGAACGGGACGGGGCGGCCCGATCCGGCCCGGGAGGTGGCCGACGACCTGTGTGCCGCCGTCCTCTCCTCCCTGCGCCGCAAGGACCAGCGGGAGAAGGGCCGGCAGTACGTCCAGGGGCTGCTCGCGCTCCCCGGGCGCAAGTCGATGCGCGGGATCGCGGGCCAGGTCGGCGGCGGGGCGGCCGAGCAGAGCATGCACCACTTCATCTCCAGCTCCACCTGGGACTGGCAGCCGATCCGGGCCAACCTCTCCCGGTTCCTGGAGGCGGCGAGCCCGCTGACGGCGTGGGTGGCGCAGCCGATGGCCATCCCCAAGGGCGGGGAGCACTCGGTGGGCGTGGCCAACCGGTTCGACCCGCACCAGGGGCAGATGTTCCGGGGGCAGCAGGCGTTCGGGACCTGGTTCACCTCGGCCGCGCTGGCCACGCCCGTGGGCTGGGAGATGTTCCTTCCGGAGACGGAGACGGAGACGGAGACGGGGGCCGGGACGGGCGTGGGGACGGGGGCGGGAGCTGAGACGGAGCACGCCGCGCGGGCCGCGTACGAGGAGGCCGCCGCGGCCGCCGTGATCTCCACGGTGCGGCGCAGCGGGAGCCCGGTGCGGCCGGTGGTGCTGGACATCCGGCAGATCGGGACCCGCTCCACGATGAACCGCTTCGCCGAGGCGGGGCTGCCCGTCATCGCCCGGATCAGCCCGTCCACGCCGCTGCTCGTCACCGATCCGGCGCTGCCCGGGCACGGGGCGGGGGCCCGCTGTGCGCGGGACGTCCTGCAGGCGGTGAAGGGGCTGTGCACGCCGGTGGAGTGGACCGACCCCCATCCGGTGGCCGGGGCCGGCCGGCACCGCAGCACCCTCGCGGTCGCGGTGCGGGTGATGATGCCCGACCCCTCGCCGGCCCGCCGCCGCCACCTGCTGCTGGTCGGCGAGTGGGCGGATCCGCGGCGCGCCCCGTCGCAGCTGTGGGTGACGGACCTGGTGCGGCTGCCGGTGGGCCCGCTGCTGCGGCTGACGAAGCAGGGCCGCCGGGTGGCGTTCGCCGCCGAGCACAGCGGCCAGGAGGCGGGGCTGCGCGACTTCGCCGGGCGGGCGCTGCCGGGCTGGCACCGGCACGTGACCCTGGCGTCGGTGGCGCACGCCGCCCGCGCGCTGACGGGGACCGGGACGACGGGGGGTTACGGGGCCTCGTACGGGGCCGTGTAGGGGGAGGCGTCCGACCGGTCGGCGGCGGTGCGGCGGTCGTGCAGGACGGTACGGGTCCTGCGCAGCCGCAGCGCCATCTGGATCTCCAGCGCCCGGGCGGGCTTCTGCCAGTCGGGGCCGAGGAGTTCGGCGATGCGCTCCAGGCGGCGGGAGACGGTGTTGGGGTGGACGTGCAGGGCCTCGGCGGCGTGGGTGGGGCTGGCGCCGGAGGCGAAGTACGCCTCCAGGGTGCGGGTCAGCTCGGCCGGCCGGCCGGTGTCGTACTCCAGGACCGGGCCGATGGTGCGGGTGATGTACGACTCCACGTCGTGGTCGGCGGACAGCAGCAGGCCGAGGAAGCCCAGTTCCTGCAGGGAGGCGGTGCCGCCGACCCCGTCGAGGGCGGTCAGCGCGTCGAGGCAGCGCACCGCCTCGGCGTAGGTCCGGGCCACGTCGCCGGGGCCCGTGGTGGGTCCGGCGGCGCCGGTGGAGACCGCGTGTCCCAGCAGCGGCGACAGCTCGCCGGATGCCCGGTGGGCGGCGGCGGAGGCGTCGCTGCCGGGGAGCACGAGGACGATGCAGCCGCGGCGGACGCCCTTGAGGCCGCCCATCCGGTAGGCGTACGAGGTGGCCCAGGCGACGGCCTTGCCGAGCTCGCCGCCCTCCGGCCGGGCGACGACCACCACGTGCGGGCGGTCGAGGTCGATGCCGAGCCGACGGGTCCGTTCGAGCAGGTGCAGGTCGACGGAGTGGGGCCGGTCGAGGAGGTCGGCGAGGAGTTCGTCATGGACGGGGCCCTCGGCGGCGGCGGTGCCCCGCTGGATGAGCATCAGGCAGGCCACGGACTGGGCGGCCAGCTGCAGCAGCCGTACGTCCTCGTCGGTGAGCGGGGCGGAGGCGCTGAGCAGCAGCACCCCGAGGTCCTCGGCGCCGGCGAGGACGGGGGCCAGCCACAGCTCGCCGGGCAGCCGGGCGGGGCGCCGGAGGGTGAGCGCCTGGAGGGCCCCCTTGGTGACGGCCTCCTCGTCCAGGCCGGGCAGTTCCCCGGTGGCGGTCAGCGGGCGCCCGCCCGGGTCCCGTACCTGGAGCACGCCGTCCAGCGCGTCGGCGGTGGCCCGGGCGAGGGTGGGCAGGCCGGCGCCGTCCAGGACGAGTCCGGCGAGGCGGGCGTGACACTCCCACAGGTGGCGGACGCGGGTGAGGGCGGTGTGGGTGCGGGAGCCGAAGGCCTCCAGCTCGGTCACCTGGTCGCGGGTCTGCTCCAGCAGGCGGGCCTTCTCGATGGCGACGGCGGCCAGGTCGGCGAGGGAGAGCATGATGCCGATCTCGTCCGGGCTGAACTGCCGTACGGCGCGGTCGGAGCCGTAGAGGGCGCCGAGGGTGGAGTCCCCGCGGCGCAGCGGCACGGCGATGATCGCGTGGAGGCCCTCGGCCTCGACGACGGCGTCGATGCCGGGTGCGTGGGCGATGGTGGGGTCGGTGAGGTAGTCGGGGGTCCACACCGGGGAGCGGCGGGCCTGGGCGATGCTGCCGAGGCCCCGGCCGGTGCCGAGTTCGAGTCCCACGTTGAAGGCGGTGGTCTCGCCCTCGGAGGTGCGGACGTACGCCGAGCCGTCGGGGCGGCTCAGGGACAGCCAGGCCATGTCGAAGCCGAGGAGGCGCCGGGCGCGGCGGGTGATCAGCCGGAGCAGGCCGTCGATGTCGTAGGGGGAGGTGAGGTCGTGGGCGGTGTCGACGAGGGCGGTGAGGGCGGCTTCGCGCTGCCGGCTGCGGGTCGCGCGGGCCTGGACCGAACGGGCCAGTTCCAGGGCGCGGGTCAGCCCGTCGAGGGTGGCGTCGTCGGCGCCGGCGGCGCGGGCGTCGGTGAGCAGCGCCTCGTACCGGCCCGGCGGGGCGTCCTCCGCGAGCAGTTCCAGTACGGCCAGTGCGCCCGCCTCGTCCCCGCGCATCCTGCCGACCCCCTCCGACCAGCTGTTTTCCCCGCGTCCCGTCCCGAACCTAGGTTCCGGGCGGCGAGGGGTCAAGCAGGGGGCAGGGAGGGGCCGGTCAGCGGCGTACGGCGTCCGCCAGGGTGACGCCGGGGGCGGGGAGGGCGGCGCGCAGGGCGGCGACGCGGGCCTCCGCCCGGCGCAGGGCCTCCAGGTAGGCGCCGTCGGGGTGGCGGCCGCCCGCGCCGCGCAGGCCGGCGAGTTCCAGGAGGAGTTCGCGGTGGTGGCCGAGGGCGAGTTCGGCTTCGACCCATTGGCCGAGAACCGCCATCCGGTCGGCGTCGAGGGCGGCGGTGCGGCAGCGCAGCCAGGTCCCGGCGTCGATGCCGTCGAGGGCGGGGCCGGTCCACAGGTCGAGGGCGCGGCGCAGCCGGGGGGCGGCCCGGGTGAAGTCGCCGCGGTCCATGGCCCGGTAGCCGGCGCCGGCCTCGCGTTCGAACTCGCGGACGTCGCAGCGGCCGCCGCCGGTGTCGAGGAGGTACCCGCCGGGGCGGGCCGCGAGGACGTTCTCCGGGGTACGGACCGAGCCGGCCCCGAGGGCCTCCGCGAACCGCTCGCGCAGTCGGCGTACGGCGGTGTGCAGGGCGGCGCGGGAGTGCTCGGGCGGGGTGTGGCGGGTCAGCTCGTCGGCGAGTACGGAGATGGGGACGACGCGGTCGGGACTGGCGGCGAGGACCGCCAGGACGTGCCGGGACTCCGGTGTGGGGGCGGTGATGGGCACACCGTTCTCGGTGACCCGTGGTGCGCCGAGTACCTCAATGTCCACATGTTCTCCCTGGGCAGGCGAGCGCAAAAATAATACCCGGAAGGATCTTTTTGGGAAGGGGTGGGCGCGCGGGACGGCTCAGCCGACGGGGACGCCCGTCTCCTCGAACTCCCCTGCGGGGACCACTCCGTTGGCGCAGCCCGCCCGGCAGGCGTGCCCTCCCTGCGGCCCGTAGAGCGCCCGCGCCCCGCGCCCGGGGGCGGTGTCCAGCCGGATGGCCACGGCCGGGACCACCACGTTCGGCATCACGTGCGTGTAGAGCTCGGCGACCTGCGCGTCCAGGTCGAGGCCGAGGGTGTGGGACATGGTGTTCAGCCCCGCGTACGCGCCGACGATCAGCCGGGCGGGGACGACCGGGTCCACGCCCGGCAGCAGCTCCCCGCGCCGGCGGGCCTCGGACAGCACGTCGGCGCACACCCCGATCCAGGTCTCGTAGGGCGTCGCCCGGTCGAGCTCGCCGCCCGTCTGGTCCAGCGTCAGCCGGGCGCTCGCCCGGATCAGCACCTCGTGCCGCATCCGGTGCGAGAAGACCATGCCGATGTCGATGAACTCCTGCGCCTTGTACTGCTGCGGCAGCGCCTGCGGCTGGTCCTCGTTCTGGGCGTCGATGACGGCCTGGGCCAGGCCTTCCTTCGACTCGAAGTGGAAGTAGAGGGCGCCCTTGGTGACCTTGGCGATGTTGACGATGTCCGAGAGCTTGGCCGCGTCGTAGCCGCGCTCCTCGAACACCACGGCCGCCGCCTGCAGGATGGCGCGGCGGGTGCGCACCGCCCGGTCCTGCTTCACCTGGGGTCTCTCTGTCCTCATATGTGGCGTCGCCTCTCCTGGCCCGCCGGCATCACATTCCCACGGGTACGTTTTCTCTCGGTATTCCACACCATCGCGCGGGAGGACGTCCACCGGCGTATGTCACCTCCCGCACACGAAAGAGGGGCCCGCCGGTCCGTTTCCGGACGGGCGGACCCCTCTTCGGGGTCCGGGGCGCGGGAAGCGCCCGGGACTACTTCAGCTTGGTGCCCGTGGAGCGCAGGTCGGCGCAGGCCTGGACGACGCGCTTGGCCATGCTCGCCTCGGCCAGCTTGCCCCAGGTGCGCGGGTCGTACGTGGACTTCTTGCCGACCTCGCCGTCGACCTTCAGGACACCGTCGTAGTTGCGGAACATGTGGTCCGCGACCGGGCGGGTGAAGGCGTACTGGGTGTCGGTGTCGAGGTTCATCTTCACGACGCCGTTCTCCAGCGCGGTGGCGATCTCCTGCTCGGTGGAGCCGGAGCCGCCGTGGAAGACGAAGTCGAACGGGTTGCTCTTGCCGTACTTCTCGCCGACGCCCTGCTGGAGGTCCTTGAGCAGCTCGGGGCGGAGGACGACGTTGCCCGGCTTGTAGACGCCGTGCACGTTGCCGAAGGAGGCGGCCAGCAGGTAGCGGCCCTTCTCGCCCAGGCCCAGGGCCTCGGCGGTGCGGATGGCGTCCTCGACGGTGGTGTACAGCTCGTCGTTGATCTCGTGGCTGACGCCGTCCTCCTCGCCGCCGGTCGGGGTGATCTCGACCTCAAGGATGATCTTCGCGGCGGCGGCCTTGGCGAGCAGCTCCTGGCCGATGGCCAGGTTGTCGGCCAGGGTCTCGGCGGAGCCGTCCCACATGTGCGACTGGAAGAGCGGGTTCAGGCCCTTGGCCACGCGCTCGGCGGAGATGTCGAGCAGCGGGCGGACGTAGCCGTCCAGCTTGTCCTTGGGGCAGTGGTCGGTGTGCAGCGCGACCGTGATGTCGTACTTGGCGGCCACGACGTGCGCGAACTCGGCCAGGGCGACCGCGCCGGTGACCATGTCCTTGTTGTACTGGCCGCCCAGGAACTCGGCGCCACCGGTGGAGATCTGGATGATGCCGTCGCTCTCGGCCTCCGCGAAGCCGCGCAGCGCAGCGTGCAGGGTCTGGGTCGAGGTCACGTTGATCGCCGGGTAGGCGAACTTGCCTGCCTTCGCCCGGTCGAGCATCTCGTTGTAGACCTCGGGGGTTGCGATGGGCATCTGTCCGCTCCTTGGATGTGCGGGGAGTGTGCTTATTGCGGGCCCTGACCTGGGGGCGACGTCAGACGTCGCGCCTATCTTTCCAGACTCGGCGCGACACTCCACCCCGCGTGACGGCCCTCGTACGCCGAGAAGGCG
>NZ_JZWV01000029.1 GCF_000966975.1 Streptomyces katrae
GTGGCGCCCAGCCCGAACACCACGGCCGCGCAACGCCCGCTGGAGCACTTCGCCTTCACCGGGTCGGCCGAGTAGGCCCAGCCCAGCACCAGGAACGCGGCCGTCCAGGCCACCACCGAGGGCCCGGCGAGCCCGCCGAGGAGCAGGGCGGCGCAGGCCAGGAGCACGGTGCCCCGTGCGGCGGTGCGCTCGGGGAGGTCCCCGCGGGCGATCGGCCGCCGCGAGCCGTTGACCCGGTCCTCGTGGACGTCGGTGACCCCGTTGAGCAGGTACGCGCAGACCACCGCGCACCACAGGGAGGCCATGCCGAGCACGGGCCGCCCCAGGGACTGCGGCAGCTGCCCCACCGACACCACACCCACCGCGAACCGCAGGAGGAACGCGACCTGGACGATCGGCCGGGCCTCCTCCCAGCACAGGCGGAAGGTTTCCGCGAGGGAGTGCCAACGGACGTCCAGGACCCGCACCGGCCTGGCGACGATCACTTGCCCACTGAGATTGATCACGGGCGCCACCCTAGGAAGTGGATCACTGCCGCAGCCATACAACCATGGGCGTACACGGGTGTACTCCCGGAGCGGCCCAATCCGCTTGAAAACAGCGGAGGTTGAGGTTCCACGGGGTGCGCACGGCACCGCGTCAGACGGCGGTGCGGTCCAGGGTGTCGGTGTCGTCCATGAAGGCCAGCATGCGGGCGTTGACCACGTCCGGGTGGTCGATCTGGGGGCCGTGGCCCGTGGCCGTGACGATCTCGGCGCGGGCTCCGGGGACCAGCCGGGGCACCCGGACCAGCTGGCGCTTCGGGTGCACGAGCAGGCTGTGCTTGCCCATGATGACGTAGAGCGGGGTGCGGATGGAGCGCAGCTCGTCCTCGGAGAGCGGCAGGGGTGCGGGGCGGCGGATCCGGTAGGCGCGGGCGCCCAGTTGGACCCACTTGCGCATCTCGGGGCTGGCCAGGACCGGCGAAGCTGGCGAAGAGGCTGACGAACACCCAGGCGAAGAAGCGCAGTCCGACCTTCTCCAGGCCGCCGGGGTCGAGGGCGGTCACCGAGGCGAGCCGTCCGGGGCGCCGGTGGGCCTGGTTGAGGACGAGCCACCCGCCGTAGGAGGAGCCGACCAGGTGGACCCGGTCGAGGCCGAGGGCGCCGAGGGCCTCGTCCATCCACTGGGCGGCCCGCTCGGGCTGCCACATCGGCTCGCGGTGGATGCTGCGGTTGGCGTCGCCGGGGGTGTCGAGGGCGTAGACGGGCCGGTCGAGGCTGAGCCCGGGGGTGTTGGGGTGCCACATGGCCGAGGAGTAGCCGGCGCCGTGGATCAGGACGATCGGCGTGCGCGACCCGGCCGCCGGATCGGCGGGCCCGTACCGGTAGACGTGCGTGGTGCCGAAGCTGGTCTCTACGTCCGCCTCGGAGCGGATGGGGGCGCCCATCGCGTAGAGCACGTCGGCCGCGGCGAAGTAGCGGTCGCGGAGCTCGTCGTTGACGTAGCGGCCGACGTCACGGCGTACGCGGGTCCTGTTCTCGGGCACGGCGGCACCTCCGTTGCAGAGTCCGTTCTTCGTGGTACGACCGTACCATGTTGGTGGTACAGCGGTACCATGAAGTTGACGGCCAGGACGGTGGAGGTACCAGGGCATGCCCAAGCGCGTGGACCACGAGGAACGGCGCGGCCAGATCGCCGAGGCACTGGTGCGGGTCGCCGGGCGGCGCGGGCTGCACGCCGTCGGCATGCGGGACGTGGCCGCCGAGGCCGGGGTGTCGCTGCGGCTGGTGCAGTACTACTTCGAGACCAAGGAGAAGCTGCTCCTCTACGGGCTCCAGCACCTCACCGACCGGTTCACCGCCCGCGTCGGCGCCCGCCTCGCCGCCGCGGGCCCGGCACCGGGCCCGCGGGCCACCGCGGAGGCCCTGGTCCTGGCCTCGCTGCCCACCGACGAGGAGAGCCGGACCTTCCACCTCCTCTACTCCTCCTACGCGATCCTCTCCGTGACCGACGAGGCGCTGGCCGCCCAGCCGTTCATCGACAACCCGGACGCCGCCGAGGACGCGCTGGCCGGGCTGATCGCGGGGGCGCAGGAGGCGGGCCTGGCCGACCCCGGCGCGGACGCGCGGACGGAGGCCGTCAGCCTGCTGGCCATGGCGGCGACCCTGGGCACCAGCATCCTGGTGGGCCAGCGCGGGCCCGAGTCGGCCACCGCCGTGCTCCGCCACCACCTGGACCGGATCTTCACCGCCCCGGAGGGCACCGGCACGCGGGAGGTCTAGCGGGAGGCCTTCGGGGCGCCGTCGCGGGGGCGGCGGAGCGTGTAGATCACGGTGGAGATACCGGCCGCCAGGGCCAGGATGCGGGGCATCGGCTGCACGTCGTGGGGCAGCGCGCCGATGGCGATGACCACGGCGAGGGTGAGGGCGACGACCAGGGCGACGGTGATCACGGGACGGGACTGCATGGCGGTTCTCCTACGGAGTCAGGGGTCGGAGGTCGGAGGTCGGGAAGGGCTTGCGGACGGGGGGCGCCCCGTGCGCCGGGGGAAGGCGCACGGGGCGGGGGCGGGTCAGGTGGCCCGGGCCGGGGTGGCCTGGGCCGGGGCGGCCTGGGCCGGGGCGGCCTGGGCACGGGGGGCGGCCGGAATCGCGACGCCGGCCTGGCGGGCCAGGAGCAGGTAGCTGCGCAGTTCGTCGAGCGTGCCCAGGCCCAGCCGGTTGTGGAGCATGTGGACGTGGGAGAAGACGATCCGCGCCGTGTACGCGCCCGCCGCGCCGAGCGGCCCGTCGACCGCCTCCGACAGCGCCGTCCGCCACGAGGCCAGCGGGCCCGGGGAGGAGGTGGCGCGCGCGACCAGGTCGTGGCCGTCGGCGGTGAGCCGGTCGGCCGCGATGACGCACTCCGCCTCCAGCGCCGTCAGCACCTCCTGCGGATAGCCCGCCTTCAGCGCCCAGTCGCTCCAGGAGCCCGCCCCGAAGGCGGCGAAGAGCCCGGCGTCCAGTACGGAGGCCGCCACGGCGGTGGCCCGCAGGGCGAGCGCCGTCCGCGCCCGGTCGGAGGGCCGGGTGCGCAGGAAGGCCAGGCACAGCGCGCTCGAACTGCCGAAGAGGTCCTCGGAGACGCCGATCAGGGCGGGCCCGCCGTAGCGCCCGTACTCGGGGGAGTAGGGGCTCTCGTACACCCCCGGCGCCAGCAGCTCCCGCTCCTCGACGGGGACCCCGCCCTCGCCCGCCGTGGCCAGCTGCCGTGACTGCACGGCGAACCGCGCCGGGTCCACGGGCGTCTCGCCGGGCAGCAGGACGTTCGCGGCCGCGAGCGTCTCCCGCAGTACGCCGCCCAGCGCGGCGGCGTCCGGTGCCGCGAGGTCGCGTGCGCGCAGGCGGACGTGCGGGCCGCCCTGCCAGTAGCGCATGAAGAACCAGCTGCCGGGCGGGAGTGCGGCCATGGCGGGCCCGACCACGTCGGTGACCACGCGGTCGCTCAGGGAACGGTCGGAGGCCGCCAGGTGCAGGTGCCAGGAGGTCCAGGTGCGCGCCGGGGTGTTCGGGGTTTCGTTCATGTCACAACCTCAGGTCCAAGGGGAGTCCGTTGAAGCGCGGGGTGCCGCTGATGACGGACAGCAGGACGGTCTCGTCGGGCGCGAGCCCCAGGGGCCGCTGGACGGCGAGCCCGTCGAAGGCGCGCGCCGGGCGGGCGTAGAGCCCGTGGGCGGCGGCGTTCAGGCACAGGCCCTGGGTGATCCAGCCGGCCACGTACTGCGCCAGGGTCCAGGCGCCCGGCCCGAGTTCGGCCACGAGCTCGCGTTGGCGGACCGAGCAGAACCAGACCGCGGAGGCGTGGCGGACGTCGCAGCCGTTGCCCGGCGCCAGGTTGTAGCCGTAGTCCCGCTCCAGGGCGGCCAGGGCGCCGGGGCCCGGGCGGTGCGGCAGCAGCCGGCCGCCGGTGAGGCGGTGGACGCCGTCCTCGAAGCCGTCGGTGGCCTGGACGGCCACGGTGACGTCGACGTGCTCCGCGACCCGGCGCAGCAGGTCGCCGGGCGGCGGTACGGCGGCCCAGGCGGCGGCGCCGGTGAGGGACCCCTCCGGCACTTGGCGCAGGCGGCCCGCCATGCCGGTGAGGCCGCGCGGCATGCGGCCGGAGCCGCGCTCCCACAGGACCTCGGCCCAGGAGAGCTCGCGGGCGGCCGCGTCGTCCGGGACCGCCCGGGTGAGGGGGGCCGGGGCGGCTTCGCCGAGGGTGGACTGGGTGCGGTTGACCGCCAGGATCTGGTCCAGGGAGGGGTCGGCGGGGGCCGCCGCGCGGAGCCGCTCCCCGCCCCGCCCCTCCCTCGTTTCCGGGGGCTGCGCCCCCGACCCCGTTCCGGGGGTGGCCCCGGGCAGGTCCACCGTCAGGGGCCAGGTCCATTCGCCCTCTGCCAGGCCCAGTTCCGACAGGGCCTCGCCCGAGGCCGGGAGGGTCAGGTGGCCGGTCACGCCGAAGAGTTCCAGGCCCACCGCCAGCGCACGCAGCGAGATGCCCATCTCCAGTTCGGTGAGGGTGCCGCGCAGCGGGCCGTAGAAGGCCGGGAGACGGGTGTAGCG
>NZ_JZWV01000030.1 GCF_000966975.1 Streptomyces katrae
TGTGTATAAGAGACAGCGCGTGGCGGTGCACGTCCAGGACACGGGCGGGGCCCTCGCCGGTGAGGAAGGCGTGCACCGGGAAGAGGCTGCGTACGGAGGGCAGGGCGCGGTGCTCGAAGTACGGATTGGTCAGCTCGGCCCGCTGGAGCCCGAAGGCCGCGAGCAGCGCCCGCTCCGCCGGCCGGTCCGCGCCGGCCACCCGCCCCGCCGGGAACGCGGCGCGCTCCAGCAGCTCGGTGGTCCCGTACGGCAGCGTGCTGCCGGGCGCCCCGGCCGCCCCGTCGGGGAGCGGCCCGGAGGCCTCGGCGACCTGGGCCGGGGTGGGGAACTGCGAGCGGCCGGTGCCCTGCGCGTGGGCGTAGCGCAGCACGCGGCGGGACAGGGTGTCCGGCGTCGTCGACGTGCTCATCGGGGGCCTGCCTCTCAGGGGAAGGGGTGGGGGTCGTAAGGGGCGCTGCGGTGTTCCTGCGGGGTGCCGCGCAGCGCGGCGGCGAGCCGGGGCAGTCCGCCGAGGCGCTGCTGGGCGTGGCCGAAGCACATCGGGAGGATCCCGGGCACGACCGCCTTGGCCACGGCCAGGCCGAGGTCGGTGTGGTCGCGGGTGGACTGGTCGACCAGGACGATCCGGTCCAGGCCGGCGTCGGCGAACCGGGCCCGTACGAAGTCCAGCGCGCCCCGGACGGTGCCGCCGGCGGCTCTCAGCAGCCGGTCCGGCCAGTCCGGGAAGGCCTCCTGGAGGGTGACCCGGGGGCCGCCGAGGACGGCCGTGACCCGGGGCAGGGTCTCGGGCCGGTTGTACAGGTCGACGTGGTCCTCCAGCAGGTCGACCTGCCAGGGGTCGGCGACCATGGCCGCGCCCGCCTCGGGGTCGGCCGGGGGCCGGGTGCACATCTGGGTGAGCTCCCACAGCGCGGCGCGCACCGCGGACTCGGGGTCGGCGCCGGAGCCCGCTGCGGACCAGCTGGCCGGGTGGCCGCCGGTGCGGTTGACGGCCATCGCCCACACCAGGGGGATGTCGATGTCCTGGGTGGCGACCAGCAGGTGGGCGTCGTAGCCGTGGATGTCGATGGTGTCGAGGAGCCGGCGCGAGACCGGGTCGGTGAGGCTCGCCGGGTCGATGGCGGGCAGCGGCCGCGCCCGGTGCCAGGACAGCAGGAACGCGTCCCGCTCGGCGAGTTCGAGGAGGGAGTGCAGGGCCGCCTCGGTGAGCCCGGAGCCGAGGGCGCAGCCGCTGGAGGAGTCCGGGAAGTGGCTGCGGCGGCGGTCGGCGTGCTGGTCGCGGCGGGCGCCGTGGCGGTCGTGGCGGTGCAGGTACTCGTAGCGGTAGAAGCCGATCTCGGCCGGGACGAGGGTCGGTTCGCCGGTGTCGAGGTCGTGGCCCCACACCCAGTCCATGGGGGTGTCGGGGGTGCTGGGGATGACCCGGGAGAGGGGGTGGGCGAGCTGCTCCTCGGTGTAGGTGCCGAGGGAGACCGGGTCGATGGCGCGGTCGGCGACCTCCCGGTAGGACAGGCCGGTGAGGACCTGCCCGTGGTGCGGGAAGCTGCCCATGCGCTCGTACGCCTCCAGGACGGCGACGGACTCGGCGCGGTCGAAGGTCAGCGCCCGGCCGTAGCCGTACGCGGGCGATTCGGGCAGGACGGCGTTGCTCATGGCGTACGGAGCGTCGAGGTCGCGCATGACCTGGAGGACCGGGCCGAAGCGCTGGTCGACCAGGCGCCGGCGCAGCACGCCCGGGGCCAGCAGCGCGTCGCCGCCGGTGCCGCGCACCGGGTCGTCGGGGGAGGCGGCGGGGTCGTCGAGGACCAGCCGTGGCGGCCGGGCCGCCGGGTCGGCGGCGGGTGCCGTCGCCGGTGCCGCGCAGATCGCGCAGTTGAAGGTGCGGACGATGCGGTGCCGGGAGACACCGGCGCCGCCCGCAGCGAGGAGCTCTCCGGGGGCGAGGGGGCGGCCGGCGAGGGCGTCCAGGGCCGCCGCGAGCGCTTCCGCGAGGAAGGGCCGGGGCGGGCGGGCCCCGCGCACGGGCTGGTCGATCCGGTCGGCCAGCGGGTGGTCGACGGCGATCCGGGCCCGGGTCTCGGCGCAGCCGGGGCACCCGGAGTCGGTGCCGGGCACCCACAGGGGCCCGACCAGGGCCTCGTCACCGGAGATCCGGACGGACAGGTAGGCCCGCCCGTCCTCCACGGCCCGCCGGTACAGCTCCCGTTCACGGTCGAGGTCCCAGCCGGTGTGCAGGCCGACGGCCTCGGCGTCCAGCCCGGCCGCACGGGCGTACGCGCCGAGGAGCCCGGCCAGGTCGGGGAGTTGGGCCGGAGCGGCCGGGGCCGCCGGGGTCGATGTTTCACGTGAAACGGCGGCCGGGGGCTGCTCGTCCAGGAGGTCGGGGGCGATCGTCATGCCAGGACCTCCTTCGGGAGGGCTTCCTCAAGCGCGTCCGTCGCCGGACGGGCCGTCACCGTGCCGAACCACAGCGGGGTTTCGCCCGCCACCGGATCGGCGGCGCGGGTCCCGGTCGGGGTGAGCCAGAGCCGGGTCTGGGCGGCCAGCGCGCTCAGCGCGGCGGTGTCGGCGTGCAGCAGGGCGGTGGTGTCGGGTGCGGCGGTGACGAGTTCGCGCCCGCGGATCCGGAGGGTCTGGACGCGGGTCAGCGCGGTGCTCAGGGCGGCGACGGACGCGGCGGTGCGGTCGGGGCCCCAGGCGGAGGCCACGTCCCGGCCGGTGGCACGGTCGTGGACCACGGCCAGCGGCCAGTCCACGCCCGGCACCCGCAGCAGGCTCAGCCCGACGGTGAGGAACTCGTGGTCCTCCAGGGTGCGCCAGAGCACCTGGCCGGCCTTGTCGAGGTCCTCGAACGCGGGGGCGTCCCCAACGGGTTCGGCCCGTCCGGCGAGCAGCCGCAGGGTGCCGTCGAGCAGCCAGCCCTCCTCGCTGGTGCCGGCGGCGGCGACGGCCTCCGGGCCCGCGTGCTGCTGGGCGCGGAGGGCGGCCAGGGCGGCGGCCACCGAGGAGGAGCGCTGGTCGGCGCCCCAGGCGGCGACGGAGCCGGCCGTGCCGTCCCGGTGCTCGGCCTCGGCGACGCCCAGCGGCAGCTGCGGCAGGTTCTCGGGGGTGACCAGTGCGAAGGGGCCGGTCCACCGGGCGGCGACGGCCTGGACACGGGCCACGGCCTCGTCCAGGCCGGCGGCCGGACCCGCCGGCGGCAGCGGGGCCAGGTCGATGCGGGAGGCGTTCAGTTCGGGGCCGTGCACCACGTACGCGCTCTCGCCGGGGGCCCCGGTGCCGGTCAGCACCCGGTAGGCCAGCTGCCCGGCGAGGGCCCCGGCCAGCGCGCCGGCCGCGGCACCCAGCGGGGCGGCGCCGGGGGTGTCCACCCAGTGGCCGACCCGGGCGGCCACCGTACCGGGGTACCCGGAGGCGCCGGCGACCTGTGGGCCGACCAGGTGGAAGCGGGAGTCCGCGCGGACCGGCACGACCGGGCAGCCCGGCGGCAGCAGCGCGGCCACCCGTGCCAGCTCGGCACCGAGCAGCTCGCCCGGAGCGCAGACGATCGCGACATCGGCCGGTACCGGGGCGGTCGCCGCCGGGCCGGCTTCCGCGCCCAGGACCAGGAGTTCCGCACCCAGCCGGGCGGCCGTGTCGGCCGCGGCCACGGTCTCCTCCGCCGGTACGGCGAGCCTCCGCCGGTACGGCGAGCAGCAGGCGGCCGGCGCCGGTGCGCGCGAGGCCCCGGGCGGCGGGGAGTACGGACGCCGCCGGGCCGGAGACCAGCACCGTGGCGGCACGCAGCCGGGCGAAGGCCGCGTAGGGGTCCTCGTGCAGGGTCTCCAGGTCCGCGAGGACGTCCCGGAACCGCTCCCGGGTCCCGGCGTCGGGTTCGGGGACGCTGAGGGCGTCGAGGTCAAGGAGCAGGCCCTGCCGGCTGAAGGTGTTCAGCAGGGTGGTGACCACGGGCCGCGCGGCCTCGCCGCCGAGGGCGGCGACGAGGGAGTCCTCGTCCGCGCCGTCCTCCAGCAGCGGGACGCACACGTCGGCCACCCGGAACAGCGCCGCCGGGCCGCGCACCACGAACGAGGTGCCCTCGGCCCCGAAGTAGACGCCGTCCCGCACCGGTGCGTAGTGCAGGGCCGGGCGCAGCCTCATCCTCATGATCGCTCTCCCTGGTCCTTGTGATCGGTGGGCCCGTCTCCGGGCCGGGTGTAGGTGAACCGTCCGCCGGACGGCCTGCTGATCTCGACCGCCCACTCGTAGGCGTGCGGTGACGCGCCCGCGGCGGGCAGGGCCTCCTCCACGAAGCCGCTGCCGTCGCGGTCGAGGAAGCGGGGCAGTACACGGCCGAGTAGCGCGCTGGTGAGGTCGACGTACTGCGGTTTGCGCTGCTTGGCGGAGCCGCGGTCCGAGCCGGCCGGGGCACTGCCGGCGGGGGCGGGCTTGAGGACCACCTCGGCCGGCACCCCGTGGCGGGCGCGCCAGCGGGTCAGTGCCAGCAGCCGGTCGGCCTCGCCGGGCCCGTGCTTGACCGCCTGCTCGAAGTCCTCGCCCGGGTACCAGCGGCGGCGCTGGAGGACGACGGACCCGGCGAGCAGCCGGGGCGTGGCGGGCTCGGTGGCCACCCCGCCGATGCCGGGGCCGCCGAGACCGCCAGGCATGCCCAGGTCGGGCAGCAGCCGGCCGCCCATGACCAGCCAGTTGGCCAGGCGCAGCGGTGGCGGCAGCAGCTCGGGGTGGCCGGTGCCGAGGGTGAGGACGTGCAGCGGGCGGCCGTCGGCGTCCTCGACGTACAGCCGGTCGAGGTCCGGGTCGTGGACGAGCCGCAGCCCGTACCAGTCGTCGGCGCGCAGCCGCCGGTCGAGGACGGGCGCGTGGGCGTTGACACTGACCCCGTGCAGACCGCGGTCCTCGGCGAGGACGGTGCCGTGGGAGCCGTGCCGCTCGGTCAGGCGGCGGCGCAGCCGGGACAGGGCCTGCCCGCCGAGTTCGGCGTCATGGCCGAGGAAGCGGCCGTAGAGCATGCCGTGGCCGGGGTAGGAGTCGTTGACCACCAGCCGGTCGCCAGTCGGCTGGACCAGGACGCTGTAGGCGATGGCGTCCCGGCGGAACCGGTCGGGCAGGGGCGCGGCCAGTTCCGCCAGCCACTCGGCGTCCCACACCACCTCGGTGTCGCCCCGCCGGGCGGCGAGGTCGGCGCGCAGCTCCCCGAGCATCCTGGTGCGCAGCGCGCGCAGCCCGGTGAGGCTGTCGCCGCCCGCGATCACCCGTTCGTTGACGGCGCTCACCAGGTGGCGGGCGTGGTCGGTGAGGTTCACGGAGGCACCGCGGCCGTGGAGCTCCACGAACACGTCGGTGAGCACGGCGCGGATGTCGTGGAGCCGGTCGAAGGCGGACAGGAACTCCATGGCGTGCGCGAGGTCGCGCAGCTGTCGGTCCAGGCCCCGGGTGTCGACCTCGGCCGGGGGCAGGAGGTAGTTCTCCGAGACGAGGAGGACGGCCGGGCGGCGGGCCTCCTCGGTCAGGGCCGAGGTGAGGGAGCCGATGCCGCGCAGGGCCTCGGCGCGTTCGGCGTGCCCTGCATCGGCCAGCCCGGCGAGGGCGGTGCGCAGGTCCTCGTGGCGCGCGGACCCCGCGAGGGGGTCGGCCGCGCAGTCCTCCGGGCCGTCGGTGGTGCACAGCAGCCCGGCCTTGAGGGAGCCGAGGACGACGCCGGCGGCCTGCTCGGGGGTGGTGCCGAGGGCACGGGCGACATCGCCGGCGATCGCGCCGACGGTCCGGGGGCCCATGTCCGTGGCGTTCAGGAGCCGGCGCAGGGGTTCGGTGAGGGCGGTCGACAGCAGCCGGCTGCTGTCGTCGCCGGCCTGCACGAAGGAGATCCGGTCCGGGCCGGGGCCCGGGGAGAGGGTCGGCGACTGCCGCACCCAGGTGCCGGGGCCCGGCGGGACGGCGGGGTCGGCGGTGCGGGCGACGTAGCCGAGCAGCGCCTGGTCCAGGTGCGGGAAGGAGCGGGCCCCGTCGAAGGACACCTCGTCGGGGCGGGGGCCGTCGGGGGAGGGCACGGCCAGCCCGACCGCCGTGAAGCGGGCGAGCGGGCTGGTGCGCATCATGGCCCGGGTCACGTACTGGAGCAGCCCGCGCTCGGACTTGGCGGCCCGGGACAGGGTGCCCTCGCGGTAGCCGACGGCGGCCCGGTGCACCTCGGGGGCCAGCAGCGCCAGGGAGCGCAGCAGGTCCTCGTCCCCGAGGAGGCCGGAGAGGGTGCCGCGCTCGCGGGCCAGGGCCCGGGGGTGTTCCTCGGCCGCCTCGGCGAGGAGGCCGTCGCGCAGGACGCGCAGCTCCAGCCAGGCGAGGAACTCGGCGGGGGCCGGGTCCGGCAGGGTGGCCGGGACCCGGTCGTTGTGCACGGCCCGGCGTACGGCGACCAGAGCGGCCCGCTCGTCGGCGGGGGCCGCGCCGATCCGCTCGTACAGGGCGTCGGTGCAGGCGGTGGCCCGTACGGCCAGCTCCGTCTCGACGCGGGCCAGTTCGTCGAGGACGCCGGCCAGGGCCGGGTCGGCGAGCCGGGTGCGGCGCAGCGGGTTGACGCGCAGCATCCAGACCGGCTCGGTCCGCTCCACCGGGGGGCGCCCCGGGGTGTCGGCGGAGGCGCTCACCGGGGTGTCCGCCCCGGCGGTGGCCTCCGCTGCGGTGCCCCGCGGGGTGGCCGCGGAGGCGCTCACCAGGGGATCGCCCCCGGCGGTGGCCTGCGCGGCGGCGGGCTTCAGGAGGGCGGCCGGACGTTCTTCAGTGACCGTCACCGGAAGTCCTTCCGGACCCGGTGCACGCGCGCCGCGACGCACAGCACCAGGCCGCCGACGATCCAGGCGCCCAGCACGAGGGCGACCCGCCCGAGTTCCCAGCTGTGCGCGGGCTCCAGCGCGGCCATGTCGTCGGGCAGCAGCGCCGCCCGCATGCCCTGGGCCATCCACTTCAGCGGGAAGACCGCCCCGATGCGCTGCACGCTGTCGGGCAGGCCGGAGAAGGAGTAGTAGACCCCGGAGACGAACTGGAGCAGCACGAACGGGAACTGCACGGCGGCGGTGATGGTCCGCCGGTCGGTGATCAGCGAGCCGACCGCGATGCCCAGCAGGGCGGTGGCGGCGGAGCCGAGGAGGAACACCCAGGCCAGGGTGGCCCAGCGGCCCGGGGTGCTGGGCAGCTGGAAGTCGAACACGGCGACGGCCAGGGCCAGTACGGCGACGGACTGCAGCAGTGCCAGGACCAGGACCAGGACGGTCTTGGCCAGGAAGTAGCCGCCCGTCGCGAACGGGGTGCCGCGCAGCCGCTTGAGCGAGCCGTCGCCGCTCTCCAGGGCGATGCCGGTGGCCAGGACGCCGAACGCGGCGGACATGACGCCCGATGCGAGGACGCCGGCCACGACCACGTCGTGCATGGGGACGGTGTGGTCGCCGGCCTTCATCGTGAAGATCGAGCCGAAGAGCAGCATCAGGACCACGGGCAGGGCCATGTTCATGGCCACCGCGGTGCGGTTGCGGAAGAAGACCCGCAGTTCGGCGCGGGCGCGCAGGACACCGGTGCGGAAGACGCCCGGCAGCGGGCCGCGGGCGGCCACGGCGCCGATCGGGGCCTTCGCGGGCGCCTTGGCCGGGGCCCCGGCGGTGGCCGCGGCGGTGCCGGCGGCCGCGAGGGACGGTGTGGGCGTCATCGGGTCGTGCTCCTTCCGTGCGTGTCGTCGTCGCCGTCGCGGTGACGGCCGGCGTCCTCGATCAGCCGCAGGTAGCGGCTCTCCAGGGAGGGTCGGCGGATCTCCAGCCCGGGGACGTCCGTGCCCAGCCGGGCGCGCAGCTCCTCCAGGACGGGTCCGACCTCGGCGGTGGTGACGGTGCGGGTGCGCCCGTCCTCGTTCGGCGGGGGGCGCGACCTCCCGTACGCGGCCGCCGGCGAGGACCGCCACCCGGTCGGCGAGCCGTTCGGCCTCGTCGAGGTAGTGGGTGGTGAGCAGGACGGTGGTGCCCTCGTCGCGCAGCCGCTCGATCATGTGCCAGCAGTCGCGGCGGGCCTGCGGGTCGAGGCCGGTGGTCGGCTCGTCGAGGAACAGCAGTTCGGGGCGGCCCACGACCGCGAGGGCCAGGTCCAGGCGGCGGCGCTGGCCGCCGGAGAGGGAGCCGAGGACGGCCTGGGGGCGGTCGGCGAGGTCCACCAGCTCCAGCGCCTCCCGGACGGGCAGCGGGTCGGAGTAGCACAGGCCGATCTGCTCGACGAGTTCGCCGACCCGCCAGCCCTCGTGGTCGGTGCCGCTCTGCTGGACGATGCCGATGCGGTTGCGCCAGGCGCGGCCGGCCTGGCCGGGGTCCTCGCCGAGGACGGTGACGGAGCCGCCGGAGCGGTGCCGGAAGCCCTCCAGGATCTCGATGGTGGTCGTCTTGCCGGCGCCGTTGGGGCCGAGCACGCCGAACACCTCGCCGCGGCGGACCTCCAGGTCCACGGATCCGACGGCGACGTGGGCGCCGTACGCCTTGTGCAGGCCGGAGGTCCGGATGGCGAGGTCGCCGTCGTGTCCGGCGGTACCCGTCGCCGGACCGGCCACCGGCGTACTGAGCGGGCTCATGCCGCTTTCCTCTCCGCTGCGCGCCGCAGCCGCTCGCGCCAGTCCTCCCCGTACACCTCGTCGACGGTCTCGGCGATGGCGAAGCACAGGTAGTAGCGCTGGATGGGTGTCACGCCGAGCAGGGGGAGCCGGCTGTAGAACAGGTTGATGAGGAGCCGGTACGAGGCGAACCAGGACGGCGTCCGGTCCACGGCCCGGCTCTCGGCGATGGTGGAGTGGAACTCGCTGCGGCCCTCTGCGACGGGTCCCCGGTGTCCGGGCGGGGCAGTGGACGCGCGGTCCTCGACGGGGGCCAGCCCGTCGAGCAGCTCGGCGCTGAGGTCGCCGCGGGCCGCCGCGGTGTCGAGGACCCCCATGCCGTACGCGAACGCCGCCCGGAACTCGGCGGCTTCGGAACTCTCGGCGCCGTCCCGGGCCCGCTCAACGACGGCGCGCAGCATGGGTGCGTCGGCCTCCAGCCTGCGGGCGAAGGAGGGGCGCGGGTCCTTGACGGAGCTCGCCCAGTACAGGAAGGCCTCGGCGTGCGAGCGCAGCGAGAACACCCCGTAGGAGGGGCCGCCGGGGTGGGCCGTGCACAGGGCGGTGAAGGCCTCGGCGAGGGCCGTCACGGGAACGCCTGCGTCCCGGCCGGCTGCGAGGTCCATCAGCCGTGCCAGGGGGGTGAACATACGGGTCAGTACCAGGTCGCGGGGGGCTTCGAGGCCGGCCGGCCAGGTGATGCCGGGGTTCCGGTCGAAGAACTCGACGGTGCCGCGCGGGTGCAGCGGGAGGTAAGGGGGCTCCACGCGTTCCAGCCGGCCCAGTTCACGGGCCTGGGCGAGGTACTGCTCCCCGGTCATGGGCTCGGGGAGATCCTCCAGCCGCCAGTCGATGGAGCCGGCGATGTCCTGCCACGGAATTCCGTCGGGGCCGCGGGCGATCAGTTCGACGTGGGGGCCGTGCTTCCAGCCACGGGCCAGATAGGCCACGGTGGCGTTGTGCTCGATGCGCAGGGACCGCACCACCGGTACCAGTACCTGCGAAATCCATGCGGGTTCGATCGGTGATCGCGCATGAAAGCGCATGCCGATCGTGCGCTCGTTCGGGGCGCCTTCCATGGGTGTCACCTCTCGTTCTGGGATCCGCCGTCAGCAGCAGGACGAACCGGACGACGACGAAGAGCAGCAGAGCCAGCTGCCCAGGTTGGAAGCACCCATCTCGGGGAGGGCGACGCCGTCGACGACGTCGAGGATCTCCAGGTCCTCCAGCTCGAAGGAGGCGAAATCCTCGGCGGTCAGGTTGTCCATGCGAATTCCCTTTCTTTTTTCCCGGCTTCCACGGATACAGCGGGGCAGGCGCCCGCCCGCCGTCTTGCGACGGAGGGCGGGGCGCCTTGCTCGGTCGTGCCTGCGGCGTACCGCCGTCGTCAGCTCAGCAGCAGGACGAGGAGGACGACGAGGAGCAGCACAGCCAGCCACCGCTGGAGGCGCCGACCTCGGGGAGGGCCGCACCCTCGGCGACGTCCAGGACCTCGATCTCCTCGAGCTCGAAGGAAGCGAAGTCCTCGGTACCCAGGTTCTTGTCCATGTGAATTCCCTTTCAGGTTTTCCGTTTGCCTGGCCGGTCGGCCTGACGAGAAGAATCATTGCCCGCTCGAACCGGCTCCCGGAAGACCTCCAGGACTTCCCCTGACACAGGTAATGGCGCCCCGTTACATTCGTCACGCGCGCCCTTTGCGCATACGCGCGCACGATTCCCCCCACTGTTGCCCGGGGCCCGGAATGACATATGTCACGACCTCACGTGATCCGTGTCAGCGTTCCTCCGGAAAACCTTGTCCGGGCCCCCGCCCGCGACCGAGCATGCGAGGGACTCGGCTTCACAGGGAACGGAAATGACGGCGTGACCGGACGATCCACTGCGCAAGGGCACTACGTCTCCCGGATACTCGGCGTACTCGCCGGGGACCCCCGGCGGCCCCGCATCCGGGGCCGGGCCGGCTCCCTCGACGGGGCCGCGCTCGTCCGCTCCGTGCACCGCGCCCACGAGGCGCTCCGCGCCGCGGGCGCCGGGCCGGGCACCATGGCCGGGATCCTCACCGAGGCCAACCACCCGCTGACCTTCACCGCCCGCCACGCGGCCCATCTCCTGGGCGCCGGCGTGATGTACGTGCGGTCGGTGAACCCCGGCTCGGACCTTCCGCTGCCGGCCGCCGAACAGGCCGGGCTCCTCGCGGAATGCGGGGTCTCGGTCCTCGTGACGGACCCGGCCCACGCCGGCCGCGGCCGCGAACTCGCCGCGCTGCTCCCGCAGCCCGTGGCCGTCGTGGTCCTCGACGCCCCCGGCGACGGGGACGCGAACGGCGGCAGCGACGCCGACGCCGCCACGGCGGCCGGGGAGGCCCCGCGGACGCCGGACTGCGCCGTGGTGACGTACACCAGCGGCAGCAGCGGCCGCCCCAAGGGCGTGCGGCAGTCCTTCGCCGCCTGGAACCGGCTCGTGCTCGGCGACGCCGCCTCCCTCGCGGGGCGGCAGCCGGAGCGGATGCTGATCGTCACCCCGACCAGCCACACCGTCGCCGTCATGGCCGACGTGGTCCTGGCCTCCGGCGGCTCCCTCGTGGTCCACGACCGCTTCGACACCGCCGAGGTGCTGCGGGCCCTGGCCGCCGAACGGATCACCCGGGTCTACGTGACCGTCCCGCAGCTGTACCGGCTGCTGGACCACCCGGACACGGCCGGCACCGACCTGTCCGCGCTGCGCCAGCTCATCTACAGCGGCTGCACGGCCTCACCGGCCCGGCTGGCCGACGCGGTACGGGTCTTCGGACCCCGCCTCGTGCAGTGCTACGGCTCCACCGAGGCGGGCCGGATCACCCTGCTGGACCAGCTCGACCACTTCGAGCCGGAGCTGCTGCCCAGCGTGGGCCGCCCCTTCCCGGGCGTCGAGGTCCGCGTCTGCGACCCCGCCACCGGGCTGGAGGTCCCGCGCGGCGGGTCCGGCGAGGTCCAGGTGCGCTCCCCGTACGCGATGGCCGGCTACCAGGGCCTGCCCGCCGAGAGCGCCGCCGCCCTGCTGCCGGACGGCTGGCTGCGGACCGGCGACCTCGGGCACCTGGACGCGTACGGGTACCTCCACCTGGCCGACCGGATCGGACGCGTGATCAAGGCGGCCGGCGTCAAGGTCCGGCCCGCCGAGGTGGAACGCGCCCTGCTCACCCACTCCGCCGTCGCCGACTGCGCGGTGTTCGGCACGCCCGACCCGGTGACCGGCGAGGCCGTGCACGCCGCCGTGGTGCTGCGCGTCCCCTGCGAACCCGACGAGCTGCGCCGCCACGTCGCAGCGGTCCTCTCCCCCGCCCACGCCCCCGCGCGGATCGTGCGGTGGCCCGAACTCCCCCTGACCGAATCCGGAAAGCCCGACCACAGGCGCCTCGCGGGCGCGGCGGTCTCCGGCGCGGCCTCGAACTGACGAAGAAAGCGAGCTGACATCGTGACGACTTCCACGACCCCGACCCTCCCGGCGTCCCCCCGGGCCCACCTGGCGTTCTTTACGGACCGCGCCGCCGCCGCGATCGCGGACGGCAAGCGCGAGTTCCTGGAACTCGGCCGCCGCGCCGGCCGTTTCCCCAGTGCCTCCACCTCCACCGACCCGGCCGACGCCACGGCCGAGATCAGCGTCTGGTGCAGCAACGACTACCTCGGCATGGGCCAGCAGCCGAAGGTCATGGCGGCGATGCGGGACGCGCTGGAGCGCTTCGGCGCCGGCTCCGGCGGCTCCCGCAACATCGGCGGCACCAACCACGTCCACGTGCAGCTGGAGGCCGAACTCGCCGCGCTGCACGGCAAGGAGGCGGCGCTGATCTTCACCTCCGGCTACACCGCGAACGACGGCGCCCTGACGGTGATCGCCGGTGCGGTCCCCGACTGCGTGGTCTTCTCGGACGAGCTGAACCACGCCTCGATCATCGACGGGCTGCGGCACAGCGGCGCCGCCAAGCGCATCTTCCGCCACAACGACGCGGCGCACCTGGAGGAGCTGATCGCGGCCGAGGACCCGGAGCGGCCGAAGCTGATCGTGCTGGAGTCGGTGTACTCGATGTCCGGTGACGTCGCGCCGATCCGCGAGGTCACCGAGGTCGCCCGCAAGTACGGGGCGACGATCTTCCTCGACGAGGTCCACGCGGTGGGCATGTACGGGCCGCGCGGCGCCGGCATAGCGGCCCGCGAGGGGCTGGCCGAGGAGATCGACGTGGTCATGGGCACCCTCGGCAAGGGCTTCGGCACCGCCGGCGGCTACATCGCGGGGCCGGCCGCGCTGATCGACGCCGTACGGACCCTGTCGCGGCCGTTCGTGTTCACCACCTCCCTCCCGCCGGCGGTCGCGGCGGGCGCGCTGGCCGCCGTACGCCACCTGGCGGGCTCGGACGCCGAGCGGACCGCGCTGCACCGCAACGCGAAGCTGCTGCACGGGCTGCTGCGGGAGCGCGGCATCCCGTTCCTGTCGGACGAGTCGCACATCGTGTCGGTGCTGATCGGTGAGGACGCGGCCTGCAAGAAGGCCTCGGCGCTGCTGCTGGAGCGGTACCGGATCTACGTGCAGTCCATCAACGCGCCGAGCGTGAAGACGGGCGAGGAGATCCTGCGCATCGCGCCGGGGGCGCTGCCCGAGCCGGCCGAGGTGGAGAAGTTCGTGGAGGCCCTCGACTCGGTGTGGCTGGAACTCGGCCTGCCGCGGACCGCCGCATGAGCCTCGCGTCCCCGCCGGCCGCGTCCCCGGCGATCGCGTCGCCGTCGGTCGCGTCCGTCCTGGCGGAGTCGGCCGCCCGCAGGCCCGCGCACCCCGCGCTGGTCTTCGGGGACCGCTCGTACTCCTATGCCGAGCTCTGGGACGGCGCCCTGCGGTACGCGGCCGCGCTGCGCGCCCGGGGTCTGGGCGCCGGGGACAGGGTGGCGCTGCTGCTGCCCAACACCCCGGCGTTCCCGATGGCCTACTACGGGATCCTCGCCCTGGGCTGCACGGCCGTACCGGTGCACGAGCAGTCCCGGGCCCCCGAGATCTCCCACGTCCTGCGGGACTCGGGCGCGGCGGCCCTGGTGTGCGCCGCCTCCCTGCTGCCCGAGGCGGCCGCCGCCGCACGGGCGGCGGGGGTCGCGGTGCTCGGCGTGTCGGACGGGGACGCGACCGGGGACGACGGGGACGCGGACGCGGCCGGGCCGGACCTCGCGGAGCAACTCCCGCGGCTCGACCGGGAGGCGCGGCACGCCGAGCCGCTCCCCGGGCTCGTCCCTCCGGCACCCGGGGCCATCGCCGTCGTCCTCTACACCTCCGGGACCACCGGCGCCCCCAAGGGCGTGATGCTCACGCACCACAACGTGCTCATGAACATCACGACCACCGCCCGTACCCCCTTCGCCTTCGACGGCCACGACGTACTGCTCGGCGCGCTCCCGCTGTCCCACACCTTCGGCCAGATCTGCGGGATGGGCGTGTGCTTCCACGCCGGCGCCACCCTGGTGCTGATGTCCCGCTTCTGCGGCACGCGCGCCCTGGAGCTGATGAACGACCACCGCTGCACGGTCGTCATGGGCGTCCCCACCATGTACCTGGCCCTGCTGGACGCGGCCGGGAGCGATCCGCGCCGGCCCCCGCTGGAACGGGCGTACTCGGGCGGCTCCTCGCTCCCCCCGGCGGTGCTCAGGCAGGTCGAGGAGGTGCTGGGCGCGCCCGTCTACGAGGGGTACGGGCTCACCGAGACCTCCCCCAGCGTCAGTTACAACCAGCCGGGCCACCGGCGCCGCCCCGGGACGGTCGGCCTGCCGATACCCGGGGTCGAGGTCGGCATCGCGGACGCCGACGAGCCACGGCGGATCCGGCTGCTGCCCGACGGGGAGCGCGGGGAGATCGTCGTGCGCGGGCACGGGCTGATGGCCGGCTACCTGAACT
>NZ_JZWV01000031.1 GCF_000966975.1 Streptomyces katrae
GCTACCTGAACCGCCCGGAGGCCACCGCCGAGGTGCTGGTCGACGGCTGGCTGCGGACCGGGGACATCGGGGTGCGGGAGGAGGACGGCTACCTGCGCGTCCTGGACCGCAAGAAGGACGTGGTCATCCGCGGCGGCTACAACGTCTATCCCCGGGAGGTGGAGGAGGTCCTCCTCGGCCATCCGTCGGTGGCGCAGGCCGCCGTGGTCGGCGTCCCCGACGAGCGGCTGGGCGAGGAGGTCTGCGCCGTCCTGCGGACCGCCCCGGGCGTACGGCCGGATCCGGGGCTGGCGGAGGAGATCGCCGTCTGGAGCGGGGAGCGGCTCGCGCGGTACAAGTACCCCCGCCGGATCGTCTTCACCGAAGCCTTTCCCGTGGGCCCCACGGGGAAGATC
>NZ_JZWV01000032.1 GCF_000966975.1 Streptomyces katrae
CCCCACGGGGAAGATCCTCAGAGCCGAACTGGCCGGATTCTTCCGGTAGACCGCCGCGACCGGTCTGGGTGGGAGGGCCGGGACACCCGCTACGAGAAGATGTAAGACCCACGCACTCAGGAGGCAACACCCGTGGAAAAGACCGCCGCCCGCCCCGTCTTCCGGACCCGACGGGACCAGCTCAAGAACGGTGGCCGGGCATCGCTCATCGGCACCGCCTTCGGCGTGATGTGGTTCGCCCTGGGACAGCCCGTCGTCCACGGGGCCGCCCGCCCGTTCGTCCTCGCCGCCTGGGCCGTCCTGTTCGCCGCGAGCGCCGCCACGGTCGTGCGCCTCTTCCTCCTGGCCCGGAGCACCCCCGCGAGCGTGAAGGGCACGCCCCCGGCCGCGGGCGGCGGCGGCCCGAAGTTCCTCACCGTGCTGCTGATCGAGGTGGTCGCCCTCGGCGCGGGCAACAACTACATACGCACCACCCTCGACCGTCCCGAGATGATGCTCACCTGGTCGGCCCTGGTCGTCGGCGCGCACTTCTTCCCGCTGGCCCGGACCCTGCGCGCCCCGATGCTGCGCTGGGTGGGCGCCGCGATGCTGGCGAC
>NZ_JZWV01000033.1 GCF_000966975.1 Streptomyces katrae
CGACCGTCGCCGTCGCCGCCGTCGCCGTCCTGGGACTGGGCGCGGACAAGGACGCCTGGCAGTACGTCCCGGGCCTCGGCTGCGCGGCCGTGCTGTGGGCGGGTACCGCGCTCAGCGGGCTCCGGGCGGGCCGGAAGGCCTGACCCGGCCCGGCCACGGCGAGGCGGGCCGGGACGGGCCGGGCCGGGGGCCTCAGATCCAGCCCTGCTCCACGGCGATGCGGGCCGCGTCGAAGCGGTTGCGGCCGCCGAGCTTCTTGATGGAGGCCGAGGTGACGTTGCGTACGGTCCCGGCCGCCAGGTAGAGCTCGGCCGCGATCTCCTTGACGGTGGCCCCGCCGGCGGTGAGCCGCAGCACCTGGGACTCCCGGGTGCTGAGCTTCGTACCCGGCCCGGCCCCCGGGATCCCCAGCCCCATGGCGCTGCTCGCCAGGGACGGGGCCATCGTCACGCAGCCCGCGGCCACGCCCTTGAGGGTGGCGATGAGCCGGGGCAGGCCGGTGTCGGTCGGAACGATGCCGTGCACTCCCGCCGCCATCGCGCGGCCCACCGCCGCGGGGCGGTTTCCGGCCATCATGAGCACGATTCCGCAGGCGGGCACCCTGGCCCGTACCGCCGACGCGAGACGCAGTACGTCATCGCCCACGGGCGTGTCTTCCAGCAGGACGACATCGGGTGAATGGCGGTGGACAAGTGAGAGAACGTGCTGGGGGTCGGTTTCCGCGGCGATTACCTCTATGTCACCGGCCGACCTGAGGGCCTCGACGAGCGCCTCGAGAAAGAGAACCCGGCTTCCGCCGACAATGACGCTGATAGCCATGGTGAATCCCCTGGATGAACCGTGGCGCCGTGTTCTACCGTTCGGTTTCCACGGTCCAGCCACTCAGCTGTTGGGTTATCTCCAGTGCCCGGCGGCAAATGATGTCGCCCGACGCCGGTGGTTCCAGTCCCTCGGAAACGGTCTGGAACAGGACGAGCTCGACGCGCCCGTCACGAGGGCGGACCGCCACGTGTTCCAGGCCGTCCGCGGGAGTGGCCACGGATCTCAACAACGAGGCGAGGAGGAGCGGATCCGGCGGGCCGGCCGTCCCGGCGCCCGGAGCTCGCAGGGAAACCGCGGTCATAAGCATGCGAGTCGACTAGCCCAGCTTCAGGTCGTACGAGGTGGTGAAGGAGGCCGTCGCCCAGTGGTCCAGGTCGGGGGAGACGATGTCCCAGTTCTGGTTCCCCGCCTCGACGGTGACCCGGTTTTCCGCACCCTGACCGGTGGTGTGAGCCGCACCGAAGAGGAACAGGCCGGCGGCGAGAGCGGCAATGGAAGCGGCACCGGTTGCGCGACGGAACTTCAGCATGGTTTTCCCCCTGGAAAGCGTTCGTAAAGCGAGAGCCAAACCGGGCGTTCGGCGCCGGCCGCTCCTTCGTTCTGCAACCAGCTTGCTTTACGCCGGACCCCGACCGGAAGCAGATCGGCTGGCAGGAAGAACCCCGTGGCAGCTCGGTGCCAACCTCGCAACGAAGGCTGCGCGGAAGTAGCCATCCACCTGCGGCGTCTCATATGTTGGCCGCATCGGCGCGGCTCAGTGCAGAGTGAGCGGCGGGGGACCGAAGAGGAACGACAATGCTGGAACTACTGGGACTGGACGCGCAAACTGCGGATGTGTACGGACTCATGCTGGCGAACCACGCATGGGGCGTCGCGGAGATCGCGCAACGGCTCCGCCTCACACCCGCCGACGTGCGCGGGTCACTGGAGAAACTGACCGATCTGCGCCTGTTGCACCGATCGGCCGTCGGTGACGAACTCCAGCCCGCCGACCCGGCCTTGGGTCTGCGCGAGCTGCTCAACGAACGCAAGCGGGAGCTGGAGAGCAGACAGGAGGCGGTGGCGCGCTGCGAGGCCGACATGGCCCAGCTGGTCAGCACCTACAGCGAGCTCTACTCCGGCCAGACCCAACGCGTCTCCCAGCAGTTCCTCGGCGTCGAGTCGGTGCAGAACCGGATCAGGGAACTCTCCACCGAGGCTACCTCCGAATGCCTGACCTTCAACCCCGGCGGCGCGCAGTCTCGAGCCAGCCTCGAGGCCAGCAAACCGCTCGACCGCGACTCCCTCGACCGGGGCGTCCGGATGCGCACGGTCTACCTCGACAGCGTCCGCAACGACTCGGTCACCACCGAGTACGCGGAATGGCTCACCGACCTGGGCGGCGAGGTGCGCACCGTGCCCTCCCTGCCGCTGCGCATGCTCATCTTCGACCGGAAGACGGTCATCGTCCCGGCCGACCCGGAGAACACCCGCAAGGGAGCGGTCCAGTTGACCGAACCGGGGGTGGTCGTCGGCCTGGCCGGGCTGTTCGACCAGATCTGGGAGTCGGCCGTACCGCTGGGCACCCGCCAGGACCGTGACGACCGGGGCCTGACCCGCCAGGAGAAGGAGCTGCTGCGCCTGCTGGGCAGCGGCCTCACCGACGAGGCCGCCGGCCGTCAGCTGGGGCTGTCGCTGCGGACGGTGCGCCGGATGATGGCGGAGCTGATGAAACGTCTCGGCGCGGGCAGCCGCTTCGAGGCGGGCCTGCGCGCGGCCCAGCGCGAGTGGGTGTGACGCGCGTAGCCACGACCTGACGAACTCGGCCGCACCGGTGGGACATGCGCTCACCGCTGGTTAGCGTCCCCCGGGGGATCCGAAAGGCCGGCGCAGCCGGCGATCAGCACCGGGGGACGTGACGGGTGGACGAGAAGGACGAGCTGGCGCGGCGGTTCGACGCCCACCGCGCCCACCTGCGGGCGGTCGCCTACCGGATGCTGGGCTCGCTCGGCGACGCCGACGACGCCGTGCAGGAGGCGTGGTTCAAGCTGAACCGCACCGACGTGGGCGCGGTGGAGAACCTGGGCGGCTGGCTGACCACCGTCGTGGGCCGGGTGTGCCTGGACATGCTGCGCTCGCGCTCCGCCCGGCGCGAGGAGTCCCTGGACGCGGCGGACCTCCCGTTCCGGATGCCCGACCCGGTGGTCGGTCTCCCCGGGCGGGTCGACCCCGAGCAGGAGGCCCTGCTCGCCGACTCGGTCGGCATCGCGCTGATGGTCGTGCTGGAGAGCCTCGCGCCGGCCGAGCGGCTGGCCTTCGTCCTGCACGACATGTTCGCCGTGCCGTTCGAGGAGATCGCGCCGCTGGTGGAGAAGTCCTCGGCCGCGACCCGTCAGCTCGCGAGCCGGGCGCGGCGTCGCGTGCGGGGCGCGGCGCCCGCCCCGGACACCGACCCGGTCCGGGTGCGGCGGGCCGTCGACGCCTTCCTGTCGGCGGCCCGGGACGGGGACCTGGAGGCCCTCGTCGCCGTCCTCGACCCGGAGATCACCGCACGGTCCGACGGCGGCACCCGGCGGCCCGGCGCGCTGCTGCGCGGGGCACGCCGGGTCGCCTCCCAGGCGATCGCCTTCGCCCGGTTCGCGCAGGACGGCCGCGCGGTGCTGGTCAACGGCGGCCCGGGGGTGCTCGCCCTCGACGCGGACGGGCACCCGGTGTCCCTGATGGCCTTCACGGTCCGGGGCGGTCTCATCACCGCCCTGGACATCCTCACCGACCCCGACCGCCTCGCCTGCATCCGCCTCGACGGCGCCTGAGGCGGGGCCCCGGCGGCGGCCGGCCAGGGGGCGGCCCCCTACCCCTCCGGAACCGGGGAGGGCAGTTCCAGCCAGACCGTCTTGCCCGGCCGGGCGGCGTCGGGCAGCGGGGCGGAGCCCCAGCTCTGGGCCAGGTGGTTGAGGAGCACCAGGCCGTGTCCCCCGGGCCGGGACCGGTCCTGCGCGGCCCGGGGCCTCGGCGGCTCGGGGCTGTCGTCCGTCACCTCCACCCGCAGCCGCCCGCCCGGCCCGTGGCGCAGCACCAGCTCCCGCGGACCCCCTGCGTGCAGGCACGCATTGGTGACCAGCTCCGAGACCAGCAGGAGCACGTCCTCCTCGGCCTCGGAGCCCGGCGCCCAGCGCCAGTCGGCGAGGGCGTGCCGGGTGAAGTCCCGGCACCGGGTGACGACGCCCGCCGTGGCTCCGCCCAGGACCAGCCTCCGCGTCTGTTCCGCCACCGGCGCACTCCCGTCTACGGCCTCACCAGTCCCTCGGCGCCGCACCTACCCCCGACCAGGATGGACAAATCCCACGGTTTCGGCCACCAGGCCACCACAGAAGCCCCACAGCGGCGGCACAGCACCGCCGGAATCCCCCGAGAACCCCGCCGGAGTGCCGCCCGCACCGCGGAGAAGGGTCCCGGCGGGGGCCTCCCGCCGCCTTCCAAGCGGGGTCCCGAAGACACGCGAAAGGCCCCCACCAGGGGTTTTCGGCCGTTCTCCCCCGTGGAGCGGCCGTTCGGGCGACGCTAAACCGGACACGCGCGACCGTCGAGGACCGGCGCCCCGATCCGTCAAGTCCTCCGGCCTCCGGCCCGGGCCCGGCACGCTCCCAGGCACCGCCCTGTCCACATCCTGGACAACTACCCTCGGTATATGAACTCAGATGCCGACGCCCTCCGCACCGTGAAAGACGCCGACCGGAAGCACGTCTTCCATTCCTGGTCGGCCCAGGAGCTCATCGACCCCCTCGCCGTCGCCGGGGCCGAGGGCTCGTACTTCTGGGACTACGAGGGCAACCGCTATCTCGACTTCTCCAGCGCGCTCGTCTACACCAACATCGGCTACCAGCACCCCAAGGTGGCCGCCGCCATCGCGGAGCAGGCCGGAAAGCTCTGTACGGTCGCGCCCGGCTTCGCCGTGGACGTCCGCTCCGAGGCGGCCCGCCTGATCGCCGAACGCACCCCCGGCGACCTCGACAAGATCTTCTTCACCAATGCCGGCGCCGAGGCCGTGGAGAACGCCGTCCGCATGGCCCGGCTGCACACCGGCCGGCCCAAGGTGATGTCCGCGTACCGCTCGTACCACGGCGCCACCACCACCGCGATCAACCTCACCGGTGACGCCCGCCGCTTCGGCAACGACACCGCGACCGCCGGCGTCGTGCACTTCTGGGGCCCCTTCCCCTACCGCTCGCCCTTCTACGCCGGCAGCGAGGCCGAGGAGTGCGAGCGCGCGCTGCGCCACCTGGAGGACACGGTCGTCTTCGAGGGGCCGCAGTCCATCGCGGCGATCATCCTGGAGACGGTCGGCGGCGCCCCCGGCGTGCTCGTGCCCCCGGCCGGCTACCTGGCCGGCGTCCGCGAGATCTGCGACCGCCACGGCATCGTGTTCATCCTCGACGAGGTGATGGTCGGCTTCGGCCGCACCGGCAAGTGGTTCGCCGCCGAGAACTGGGACGTCACCCCCGACCTCCTCTGCTTCGCCAAGGGCGTCACCAGCGGTTACGTACCGCTCGGCGGTGTCGCCATCTCCTCCGCCATCGCCGAGACCTTCGCCCGCCGCCCCTACCCGGGCGGGCTGACCTACTCCGGGCACGTCCTGGCCTGCGCCGCCGCCGTGGCCACGATCGGCGTGATGGCGGAGGAGGGCGTCGTCGAGCAGTCCGCCCGCACCGGCGCCGAGCTGCTGGGCCCGGGCCTGCGCGCGCTCGCCGAGCGGCACCCGTCCGTGGGCGAGGTCCGCGGCCTGGGCACCTTCTGGGCGCTGGAACTCGTACGGGACGCGGGCACGCGGGAGCCGCTCGTCCCGTACAACGCCTCGGGCGCCGAGAACGCGCCCATGGCGGCCTTCGGGGCGGCCCTGAAGAAGGGCGGCCTGTGGCCCCTCCTCGCCGGGAACCGGATCCACGTCGCCCCGCCCTGCAACATCTCGGCCGAGGACGTGGCCAAGGGGCTGGAGATCCTCGACGGGGCCCTCGCCGTCACGGACGCGCACATGGCCTGAGCCGCGTGCTTGTGGGGTCGCCCAAGGCCCGGGAGGCGCTGTTCGGAGGTTCCGTGCGGTGGTCAACCCCCCGTACACATGGTGCAATCCCGTCAGTACTTCCGTACAACAGTTACGACTCAGCACCTACGGACCGGGATGCACGTCAGTCCCGGGGCGGTCCCTCCGGGGCCGAACGGCGGGGAGCGGGACGTCCCCCTCAGGGGGGCGGGCGCTGGACGCCGGGCGTACGGGATCCAGAACAACGGACTCCGTGTTCCCGAGTACCCGAAGGAAGACAGCATGAGCAAGCACGTCCTGGGCCAGAACCAGTACGGCAAGGCCGAGAACCGCATCGTCGTCGTGACCCGCAAGGGCAGCGACGGCTCCTGGGCCGAGATCCGCGACCTGAACGTCTCGGTCGCCCTGCGCGGCGAGTTCCGCGACGTCCACCTCACCGGTGACAACGCCAACTGCCTGCCGACCGACACCACCAAGAACACGGTGTACGCCTTCGGCAAGGAGCACGGCATCGCCTCGCCCGAGGCCTTCGGCATCCTGCTCGCCAAGCACTTCGTCTCCTCCCAGGCCCCGATCCGCGAGGCGCAGATCCGGATCGAGGAGTTCGCCTGGGAGCGGATCCCCGTCCCGACGCGCAAGGAGCAGCACTCCTTCGTCCGCAAGGGCCAGGAGGTGCGCACCGCACAGGTCACCTACAGCGAGACCACCGGCCTCCAGGTCATCTCGGGGCTGAAGGACCTGACCGTGATGAACTCGACCAATTCCGAGTTCCACGGCTTCATCAAGGACAAGTACACGACCCTCCAGGAGGCGTACGACCGCATCCTGGCCACCAAGGTCACCTCCCGCTGGGCGCACTCGGCGCTGGCCGCCGACGACGCCGGGTACGACTGGGACCGGTCGTACAAGAAGGTCCGCAAGCACATGCTGGAGGCCTTCGCGGAGACGTACTCCTACTCGCTGCAGCAGACCCTGAACCAGATGGCCGAGCGGGTGCTCGACAACTGCCCCAAGGTCAACGAGGTGCGCCTCAACCTGCCCAACAAGCACCACTTCCTCGTCGACCTGGAGCCCTTCGGCCTCAAGAACGACAACGAGGTCTACTTCGCGGCGGACCGGATGTACGGCCTGATCGAGGGCACCGTCCACCGTGACGGCGTCCAGCCGGTGATCGCCACCTCCGACTGGATCGTGGCCTGACGCCCCTTTCCGCCCTGCCGGCTCCGGCCCGGACCGCGTCGCGGGGTCCGGGCCGGCCGTCATTCCCGGGGCCGGCCGAGGTGCAGGTTCCAGCGGCCCGCCCGCCCGCTGAGCGAGGTCACCGTGTCCGGGCGCACGTCCAGCCGCCAGAACGCCGCCGCCGGCAGCTCCAGGGCGGACACCACCGCCGCCCGTACGACGGCCTGCGCGACCACCGCGTGGTGCCGGCCGGGCTCCAGCCCCGACAGGTGCTCCCCCGTACGGGTGATCAGCGCGGCCACCGACTCCCCGCCGCCGGGCGGGGCGAACTCCGGTTCCGTGAGCCAGCGCCGGACCGCCTCCGGGTCCTCGGCGGCGACCTCGTCCAGGGTCCGGCCCGACCACGCGCCCATGTCCGGCCCGGCCAGGCCCTCGTGGCCCGGGCAGGGAAGCGCGTACCCGAACCGCCCCTGGCGGGCGGCTTCGTCGAGCGGGGGCGTGGTCAGCTGCAGGCGCACCGGGGCAGTCAGGGACATAAAAAGAGCGTAAAGCGTGCGCCCGGGGCGTGAGACGGCGGCCACACGCCGTGGTGTTCAAGCCAGGAGCACGCTACCGTCACGGACGACATGAAGAAGGTATGACGGAAGTACCGGTGAGAATCCGGCACGGTCGCGCCACTGTGAATCCTCCCGCGGCGACGGGGGAGGTAAGTCAGACCCGTCCGCCTTCGACGAGAGCACCACTGACCGGGACGCGTGTTCCCCTGGAGGTTCTGCCATGGCCCACTCCGCCGTGCCCGCTTCGGCCCCTGTCGCCGTAGCCCCCATCTCGCTCTCCGCGCTGGCCCCCTGGGCCGCCTTCGCCGCCGTCGTGACCCTCTTCCTGCTCTACCTCGTCGGCGTCGAGCAGGGTGCCGCCGCCCTCTTCCAGGGCGACACCGTCCACGAGTGGATGCACGACGGCCGCCACCTGCTCGGGTTCCCCTGCCACTGACCTCCTGCTGATCCCCCGCTGATCACGCAAGGAGCTCCCACGTGAACACCGTCTCCCCCCGGGCCCTCCTGGTCCGGGGCATGCTGGCCGGCCTGCTCGCGGGCGTCGCCGCCTTCCTCGTCGCGTACCTGCTCGGCGAGTCCAAGGTGGACGCGGCGATCGCCATCGAGGAGGCCGGCGAGGCCGCCCACGACCACGCCGAGGCCGCCCCGGTCAGCCGGGCCCTCCAGGCCACGGCCGGCCTCGGCACCGGCACCCTGCTCTACGGCATCGCGCTCGGCGGCATCGCCGCGCTCGTCTTCTGCTTCGCCCTCGGCCGGATCGGACGCTTCGGCCCCCGGGCCACGGCGGCCCTGGTCAGCGGCGGGCTGTTCCTCACCGTAGGACTGGTGCCGTTCCTGAAGTACCCCGCCAATCCCCCCGCCGTCGGCGACCCCGACACGGTCGTCCGGCGGACCACCCTCTACCTGCTGATGATCGCCCTGAGCGTGCTGCTGGCCTCGGGCGCCCTGATCCTGGGCCGGCGGCTCGCGCCGCGCCTGGGCAACTGGAACGCCTCGGTCCTGGCCTCGGTCGCCTTCGTGGCGGCCGTCGGCACCGCCTATGCGCTGCTGCCGGCGGTCAACGAGGTGCCGGAGGACTTCCCGGCGGCACTGATCTGGCAGTTCCGGCTCGCATCGCTGGCCATCCAGGCAGTGGTGTGGACGACTTTCGGCCTGGCCTTCGGTTTTCTAGCCGAACGCGCTATTGCCCCGGCCGCCGCCCCCAAGGAGGCTGTACAGCCGACGAGTTGAGGACGGCACTCCGGTTTCGGACGTGCCGGGTGCGAAGGGGTGGAACCGGGACATGCAGTCCGCGATCCGGGAATGGCGGGGCTGGACCGGCGCCGCACCGTTCTGGCTGAACTCGGTGCTGCTGAGCCTGGCCCCCTTCACCGCGGTCCCCCTGTTCGCCCAGATCGGCGTCATCACCGCCCTGGCCGCCCTCGGCGGACTGGCCCGCCAGCTCTGGTACGGGGACTACGGCCACCCGGTGATGCACCTCGCCGCCGCCCTCATGGGGGCGGCGGCGGTGGTTTTCGTGGTCCTCTGACCCGCGTCGTCTCCCGGACCCGCCACCGAACTGCCCTTCCGGCGAGGAAGAATGGGGCTTTTCGAGTGGAACGGGGACTGGTGTGACGGCGGAGGGGCGGGACATACCCGAGGAGTACCTGACCGGGTACGTACGCATGCTCGCGGAGGTCTCGGCCACCGGCCGGCGCCCCTCGGACGAGGAACTCGACGCCCTCCGCGACCTCGGCGAGCACGCCGCCGGGGCCGGGTACGGCCTCGGGGCCCTGCTCGGCGCCCTGGCGGCCGCCCGCGCCGCGCTCGGCGGCCGGGCCGCCGCCCCCGGTCCCCTGCCCACCGTGGTGGAACGGGCCGTGGACGCCGTCGCCGAGGGCCACGGGCGGGCTGCCCGGCTGGCGGAGCGCCAAGAGGAAGCGGCCCGCCGCGAGTTCCTCGACGCCCTCCTGCTCGGCCACGGCGCCCCCGGCCCGCTCGCGGAGCACGCCGACCGCTTCGGCCTCCGCCCCGCCCCGACGCACACGGTGGCCGTCGCCCGGGCCCGGGCCCCGTACGCGGACGGCGGCCCGGAGGTCCGGCGGCTGGAGCGGGCGCTGGCCGGGACCGCCCTGCTCGCCGTCAAGGAGGGCCGGCTCATCTGCGTGGCGCCCGGCGACGACGAGGCGGTCCCGGCCCGCTTCGCGCGGCTGGCCCACGCGGGTGCCGGCCCCGGCGGGCTCGTCGCGACCGGGCGGCCGCACCCCGGCCCGGGCGGGGCGGCCGCCTCCTACGCGGAGGCCCTGCGCGCCCTCGACCTCGCGGACCGGCTCGGCCTCGACGGGCCCCTGCTGCGCGCCGCCGACCTGCTGGTCTACCCCGTGCTGACCCGGGACCGGGCCGCCCTGGCCGACCTGGTCCTGACCGTGCTCGGCCCCCTGCGGTCCGGCCGGGGCGGAGCGGTGCCCCTCCTCGAAACCCTGACCGCCTACTTCGACGCGGGCTGCGTGTCGGCGGAGGCGGCACGGCGGCTGGACCTGAGCGTCCGGGCTCTGACCTACCGCCTGGAACGCATCCACAGCCTGACGGGCCACAACCCCGCCAACCCCGCCCACCGCTACACCCTCCAAACAGCCACCCTGGGCTCCCGCCTCCTGAACTGGCCCACAGACCCCCTCCCCTGACTCCCCGGCCAAATCCGGCCCGGCCGG
>NZ_JZWV01000034.1 GCF_000966975.1 Streptomyces katrae
AGGAAACGGAGAAAGGGCGGGGCGGGGAGCAAACCCTCACCCGTTCGGCCGCACGGCCCCCCGCTTTCGCCCCCCACCCCCGCCCCCACCGCCCAACTGCGAAGACGTCCCCCACACCCCCCGACACACCGATGACACCCCGTCAACTCACCGACGTCACCGACGTGCCGACCCCCCACCGGTGGGCCACGCTCCCAGGACCGGCCGCCCGAGCCGGCCCAGGAGGAATGCCATGTCCCGCGCCCGATGGGCAGTCACCGCACTGACGGTCACTCTGCTCTGCACCGGCATCGGCCTGTTGCGCGGCGCGGACGGCGCGGACGGAGCGAACGGACCGGGCGGTCAGGACCCGGGAACCTCGAGCATCGCGGACGCCCTGCCCTCCCACGCGCTCGGCCTGTCCGGCCACCGCCGCCTGGTACGCGAGCTGGAGCACTCCGGCACCCACGGCCATGCCCCGGCCCGCAGGAGCCGGACCGGGGCCGCCGGACCGCTGCGCCCCTCCCGGCCGCTGCGGCTGAGGATCCCCAGCCTGGGGGTGGACCTCCCGCTGGCCGAGGGCGCTCCGGACGGTGAGGACACCGCCGGCTGGGACGCCGCCGGCCCGGCCCCCGGCTCGGCCGGAACCGCCGTGGTCACCGGCAACGGGCTCCCCCTCGCCGACCTCCGCCGGGGCCGCACCATCGAGATCCCGCGCGCGGACCACCGTACGGCCGTGTTCACCGTCGAGCGGGTCTCCCCGTACGGGGTGACCGCCCCCGACCGGGGCGGGCGCGCACGGCTGCGGCTGGTCAGCGGCGAGACCTCGGTCGTCGCCCGCCTGACCGGCCCCCTGCGCACCGGCTGACCACCGGGCCCCGGCCGCGCCGGCACCCGGCGACGGGCGCCGCGTCAGCCGAGGGGGGTGTTCCCGTCCCCCGGTCGGGGGCTTCTGGGGCACCTCCGGGGAGCCGGCGGCGGCAGCGGGGCAGGGAAACCCCATGAGCGGTGCGCGGTACGCGCGGACGGTGCTGGCGCGGGCCCTGACGGTGGCCTGCGTCGCCCTGCTGTGCCTGTTCGCCGCCGGTCCGGCGGCATCCGCCACCGCCGGCGCCGATCCCCGTGCCGCCTCCTCCGCACCGGCCGATCCCGCCGAGGGACAGGGGCAGGGGCAGTCCGGTCCGGCCTCGGACCCCGATGCCCGGGCGGACGTACGGACGGTCGTGCGTGCGGCTCCTGCCCTGCGCGAGCTGCCGCCGGGGACGTTTCACGTGAAACACGCGGGCGAGTCCACCTGTGTGGCCCAGGGCGGGCCGGACGGCGCAGCCCTGTCCCCGCGCACGGTCCGGAGTGTGGTCCTGCGCTGCTGAGGGGGCCGAGCGGCAGAACTCCCCCCCACACACCCCTGGACCACCGTGAGGTTCCGTCATGCCCATCGACCCGTACGCCGCCCTGAACGCCATGATCCGCGCGGAGGCCGTCCGCTTCTCCCCCGCGGCCCGTGAGGGCCGGCCCGCAGCGCAGGCCCCGGCCCCTCAGAACCACCGCGACACCGCACCCGAGGCCCCCGGCACGGCGGCCGACGGCGAGCCGCAGCGGCCCACCGCCGACCCGGCCGCGTAACCGGCCCGGCGACGCCGTGGAGCGCCGGTTCCCGTGCCCCGCGACGGGGGGCGGGAACCGGCGCCACGGTGGTGCGCAGGGATTCAGTCCTCCCGCGTGTAGTACCGGTAGAAGGCCATCACCCCGACGCCGATGCCCGTGAACAGACCGACGACGGTGGAGCGGAGCACGGACTGGTTGGTGAGGCTGTGCAGGTAGCCGACGGCGACCCCGGCGAACACCCCGTACGCCGCGGCGTGCAGCTCCCGCATGAGCAGCGGGCCGAACCGCGCGAGGCCGTACATGACGGCGGCGAAGAGCACGCCGCACAGGATCCCGTAGAAGACGTTGCCGACGGTGACCGGACCGGTGTCGCGCTTCATCATGGCGGCCCAGACCCCGTAGACGAGGCCGAGCAGCAGGGCGCGGATCAGGGCGCCCCTGTGGAGGTCGTGCTCCGCCGACGTCATCGGACGGTGCCACTGGATGGTGCGGGGGGCCGCGTGTGCCATGGCGGGCTCCTCTCTTCCAGCCTCCAGAGCACACCCGCCGTCCCGGAGCGGCAAGTGGATCACCCGTCCGGGCGGTACGCAGCAACGGGGGTGGCGCCGGAGCCCGTGTCCGCCTTCCCTGGTGACGTGCGCACCTACCTGTCGGCGGCCCTGATCGTGCTCGTGGCCCTCCTCGTGCCCGCGAGCGCGATCGCTTACTGGGCCGACCGCCAACTGGGTGACGCCGACGGCTACACCGCCGCCATGTCCCCCCTCGCCACGAACCCCGCCGTGCAGGGGGTGGTCGTCGCCCAGGCCGGCCGCGCCCTCTCCGGGCAGATCGACGCGGGCCCCTTCCAGGGCGGGGTGGACGCCCTGCTGGGGGAGGCCCTGCGCTCCTTCGCCGGGACCCCCGCCTACCGGACGGCCTGGGACGCGGCCAACCGGGCCGCCCACACCGCGTTCCTGGAGGCCCTGACCAGCGGCCACGGGGACGCCGTGACCATCGACCTCGCGCCGGTGATCGCGCGGGTCAAAGGGGAGCTGGTGGCCGACGGGGTGCCGTTCGCCGACCGCATCCCCGAGACCCACCTGTCCGTGGAAGTCATGGAGTACGACAACCTCGGCGCCCTCCGGAAGGGGTTCCGCATGCTCCAGATCGCCGGGGTCTGGCTTCCCGTGCTGACCCTGCTGCTCGCCGTGGCGTCCGTGGCGGTCGCCGTGCGGCGCCGCCGCGCCGTACTGGCCACCGGTCTCGGGATCGCGGCCGGGGCCGTCCTGCTGGGGATCGCGGTCGCCGTGTGCCGCCGTCTGACCCTCGACGACCTCCCCGCCGACATCGACCGGGCGGCGGCCGGGGCGGTGTACGACGCCCTCACCGCGTTCCTGCGCACCACCGCCTGGGTGGTCCTCTCGGTCGGACTGGCCACCGCTCTCACCGCATGGCTGATGGGCCGGCTCCGCCGCACCCCATAAGCTCGGAACATACCCATCCTCCGCAGTACGCCCCAGAAGAACCGATTCGCGAAACCGGTGACACGGAAGCGGAATGACCACCGAACGACGCACCGAGCACATACCGCCCGAGCCTGGCCGGGGCCATCCCCTGGCTCCCCCCACCTGGCTGCTCGCGGGACTGCGGCCGAGCAGCACCCCCGTCAACTGGGCGGCGGTCGTCCGCGCCGGGATCGCGATGGCGGTCCCGCTCGCCGTCGGCTTCGCCCTGGACGAGCCCGAGTACGGGGCGCTCGCCTCGATGGGCGCCCTGTCCGGGGTGATCGGCGACACCGCCGACGCCTACCGGATGCGGATCCTGAACATCGCGCTCCCCCAGCTCCTCGGCGCGATCGGGGTGGCCCTGGGCACCCTCGTCTACGGCCGCGGCTGGGTCGCGGTGGCCGTGCTCACCCTGATCGCCCTGCTGTCCGGGATGATCTCCTCGATCGGCACGGTCGCCTCCGCGTGCGGGCTGGTGTTCCTGCTCAACGCGGTCGTCGGGGCCGGCCTGCCGATGCCCGAGCCCTGGTGGACGGCCCCGCTGCTGCTCAGCGCGGGCGGCCTGTTCGTCCTGTTGCTCACCCTGCTGGGCTGGCCGCTGCGCGGCCGGCAGCCCGAACGGGCCGCCGTCGCGGCCGTCTACCGGGCCGTCGCCGACGCGCTGGAGGCCGCGGGCGGGCCGGCATCCGTGTACGACGAGCGCCGGCAGCAGGTCACCCACGCCCTCAACCAGGCCTACGACCTCGTCCTGGGCCGCCGCGCCGGGTTGCACGGGCGCAGCCCGTCCCTGGTGCGGGTGCTCGCCCAGCTGAACGTGCTGATCCCGCTGGTCGAGGCCGCGCCCGCCGCCCATCTGCGCGGCCGCCCGCTGCCGCCGGAGGTCCCGGCCGCGGTACGGGACCTGGCCGACGCCGTCGAGGAGGGCCGCACCGGAACCCCGGCCCTCGACCTGCCCGCCCCGCAGGGCCCGTCCGAACGGGCCGTGGACGCCGCCCTGCGGCACGCGGCGGAGATCGTGCACCTCGCGGAGCCGGACCCGTACAACGTCGACGACCGCCTGGGCCGGCCCGCCTCCCTGCGCGTACGGGCCGGGCGGGTGGTGCGCGACATGATGCTCTCCGAGGCCTCCTGGCGCTACGGGATCCGGCTCGCCCTGTGCATCGGCCTGGCCCAGTCGCTGGTCTCCCTGGTCGAGGTGGAACGTTCGTACTGGGTGGCGCTGACGGTCACCTTCGTCCTCAAGCCGGACTTCGGCTCGGTGTTCTCCCGCGCGGTGCTGCGCGCCCTGGGGACGGCCGCCGGGCTGGTCCTCGCCGCCGCCGTGCTGGCGGAGGTACCGCGGGGCTGGTGGGACGTACCAGTGATCATGGTGCTCGCCGCGTTGATCCCGGCGTTCTCCGCGAAGGGGTACGTCTTCCAGACCGCGGCCATCACCCCGGTGATCCTGCTGCTGTCCGACCTCCTCAACCACCAGGGCTTCGACCTCATCCGGCCCCGGCTGCTGGACAGCCTGATCGGGTGCGCCATCGTCCTGGTCTTCGGCTACCTGCTGTGGCCCGAGAGCTGGCACACCCGGGTCGGCGACCGGCTCGCCGACGCCGTCGACGACGCGGCCCGCTACGTGGAGCGCGCCTTCGCCCCCGTCGCGGACGAGGCCGAGCTGCGGGCGGCCCGCCAGTCCCGGCTCCAGGCCCGGCGGCGGATCTACCGCGACCTCTCGGGCGTCCGCAGCGAGTTCCAGCGGGCCCTGACCGAGCCCCCGCCGACCGGCAGCCGCGCCGCCGCCTGGTGGCCGCTGGTGGTGGCCGTCGAACGGATCGGGGACGCCACCACGGCGGCCCGGGTCCGCGTCAACCACGGGGCCGCCGCCCCGCCCCCGTCCGAGGTGGCCCGCATCGCCGAGCAGCTCCGCGAACTGGCCGAGGGCATCCGCAGCAGCGAAACCCTGGTCCGCGTCGAGGTCCCCCCGGGCGACACCGAGCCGGGCGTCCTGGCCCCCCTCCACCAGGAACTCGCGGCCGCCCGAGCCATCTCCCAACCGAGCCCCTGACCCACTGCGCGGCGCCCGGTCCCCCGAACGCCCCGCGGACCGGGCCGCGCCGGGCCGGCCGGGGCAGCATCGACACATGCGCATCCGCCGCCCCCGGGCACTGGCAGTCGTCGCCCTCCTGGCGGCAGCCACCGGGTGCGCCGACGTGGAGGGCCTCAAGAACCAGGGCGACCAGGGCACGGTCCACGCCCCCAGGGCCCTGTGGAAGGGCTACTTCCCCGACCCGCCGGGCCCCGGGCAGCAGCCCGGGTCGGCCGCCGTGGTCCCGGGCCTGCCCAAGGTGCCGGGCCTGAGCATGCGCGGGGTGGACGCCCTGTCCGTCGTACGGGCCGACATCACCTCCGCCACCGCCGAGGACGGCGGCACCGGCCGGCTCGTGGACCCCAGGGCCGTCCAGCGGCTCGCGCTCTGCACACAGGCTGTGGACGGCGGCCCCTACTGCCCGGTGCGGCCGGGGGTCCTGCACGACCTGACCGGCAACGGCAGGGAGGAGCTGATCACCGCCCTGGACGTCGACGGCCGCGTCTCCGAACTACGGGTCTACACCGTCCGGGACGACGGCAGGATCGCCCGCATCCTCTCCCGCCGCGGGGTCCTGGAGGGCGTGGAGGTGGCCGCCGAGCACCTGGCCGTCCGTGAACCGACCTCGAACCCCGCCTACATCTCCGTCTCCGACTACGTCTGGGACCCCAACACCAAGAGCATGAGCCTGTCGCAGCTCACCCTCGACGACTGCCCCACCCTGAGCGACGTCCCGTTGAGCGCGGACCGGCAGCGATGCGCGCGCTGAGCAGCCTGCGCTGGAAGATCGCCCTGACCACCACCCTGGTGTGCTGCACGGTGGCCGCCTCCCTGGGCATCGCCGTGCACAACGTGGTCGCCCGGCAGATCGTCGGGGAGGTCCGCAAGGACGTGGAACGGGAGCTGGAGCACGCCCTCAGCCACTACGAGTACGGCACCGCGCACGGTGACGTGCAGGCCGCCCTCGACCCGCCCGGCCTCCCGGGGCCCCTGCGCGACCTCGTCGCACACGGCCGGACCGGCAGCATGGTCGGCACCTACCAGGGCAAGCCCGTCATGTGGGGGGCCGCACCCGCCGACCGGCAGGCCCTCGCGGTCTGGATCCCGTACGACACCACCCGCGCCCGGCTCCAGGACCTGGACACCGCGATCCTCGCCTCCTCCGCGCTCGCGGCCGGGGTGGTCGCCCTGGCCGGCGTGTTCCTCGCCAACCGGATCAGCCGCAGCCTCACGACCACGGCCGCCGTCGCCCGCCGGATCAGCGCCGGCGACCTGGACGCCCGGGTCGGCTTCCCCGCCGACGGCGACGCCCGCGACCCCCACCGCTACCGCGACGAGGTACGGGACGTCGCCCAGGCCCTGGACTCGATGGCCGCCTCGCTCCAGGCACGCCTGGAGGCGGAGAAGCGGTTCACGGCCGATGTCGCGCACGAGCTGCGCACCCCGCTGACGGGTTCGCTGGCCGCCGCCGCGCTGCTGCCGGAGGGCCGGCCCAAGGAGATGATCGAGGACCGGCTACGGGCCCTGCACCTGCTCACCGAGGACCTGCTGGAGATCTCCCGGCTGGACTCGGGGGTGGAGCGGGCCGACCTGGCCCGGGTGGAGCTGGGGCGGGCCGTACGGCGGGCCGTCGCCGGGTCCCGGCTCGCCGCCGAGGTCCGGGTGGTCCGGGACGCG
>NZ_JZWV01000035.1 GCF_000966975.1 Streptomyces katrae
CCGGGTGGTCCGGGACGCGGTGGTGCTCACCGACCGGCGGCGCCTGGACCGGATCCTGACCAACCTGCTGGTCAACGCCCACAAGCACGGCCGGCCGCCGGTCGAGGTGACGGTGGAGGGGCCGGTGGTGGTGATCCACGACCACGGCTCCGGCTACCCGGCCGAACTGGTCGAACAGGGCCCCCAGCGCTTCCGCACCGGAGACCCCGGCCGCGGCCGGGGCCACGGTCTGGGCCTGACGATCGCGGCGGGCCAGGCGGCCGTCCTGGACATCGCCCTCAGCTTCGCCAACGCCCCCGACGGCGGCGCCCTGACCACCCTCCGTCTCCCGGTGGGGCGGCTCCCGGAGGGGAGTTGACGAAGGACGGATCCGGATGTTTCACGTGAAACATCCGTTTGGGCAACTGGGCGCCCCCGTCGGCCAGATCGGCAGGAGTTCGCGCACCCATCCCCGGTGGCTCCATACGAACGAATCCGGCCAGGGCGGTGGGCGCGGGCTGCGCCGATGTGGCGGCGCGGGGATGAACGGTGGATGAACCCGGCACGGCGGAGGGCCAGTTCGTGCGAGCGGCCGGGTTGGGTGGTAGGACGGGCACCACAAAGGGCGCCCCTGCCGACGTTCCAGCCAAGGGGCCGATAACCTTACGTGTCCACTCTGGGCAGGGATCAACCGCGCAGCACGGACAAATGACGCACGCACTCATGCGAAAGGCCTGGCCCATGGGTATTCGGAGCTTGTTGCGCAAGGTGTTCGGAAGGACTGTGGAGCCGGTCCCCGAGACGTCGGACGTCCCAGCGGCGGCCCTTCCCAGCCAGGCCGAACGCACGCCCCTGGACGTGGCGGCCGAGCTGGTGGCGGCGTCCTTCGACAACCCGACTGTCCCGCCGCAGTCGGCCCCGCGCGACCGCGAGGCGGGCGCCCTCCTCACCGCCCCCGCCCCCACGACGGACCCCACCGTC
>NZ_JZWV01000021.1 GCF_000966975.1 Streptomyces katrae
CCGAGAAGGCGCAGGTCAGGAGCGGATTAGAAGCTTCCGGGGACCTTCGTCACCAGTTGCGGCGGGCCCGCTCCGAGGCCGCGTCACCACCCCTTCGCGACCACACTCCGAGACGGCCACGGCCGGGGAGGGGTCACCGGGAGGGTCAGGCCAGGCCCAGGTCGCCCAGCTGGTAGCCGGTGAGGTAGGGCAGGCCGGCCCCGGCGATGGCCTCGGCGGCACCGCGGTCCACGATGGTGGCGACGGCGACGACCTCACCGCCGGCCTCGCGGACCGCCTCGACGGCGGTCAGCGGGGAGCCGCCCGTGGTGGAGGTGTCCTCGACGACCAGGCAGCGCTTGCCCTTGACGTCGGTGCCCTCGATCCGGCGCTGCATGCCGTGCGCCTTCTGCGCCTTGCGGACGACGAAGGCGTCCAGGCGCTGCCCGCGCGCGGCGGAGGCGTGCAGCATCGACGTGGCGACCGGGTCGGCGCCCAGGGTCAGGCCGCCGACGCAGTCGAAGTCGAGCTCGGCGGTCAGGTCGAGCATGACCTGACCGACCAGCGGAGCGGCCTCGCCGTCGAGGGTGATGCGGCGGAGGTCGATGTAGTAGTCGGCCTCCTTGCCGGAGGAGAGGGTCACCTTGCCGTGCACGACGGCCTTGTCCTTGATCTGCTGCAGAAGCGCATCGCGTACGTCAGTCATGGCATCGAGCTTAAAGGGGCCCTAGCGCAGGCGGCGCCAGGTCCAGGTGGTGGAGACCTCCAGCGGGTCCACGGGGGTGACCAGGCGCGGGAGGGTGTTCAGACCGTTCGGCGGGCCGGACTGCGGCTCGACGCAGACGGCCTCGGGCTGCTCGTCGTACACGACCACCCATTCGGCCGGGCTGGTCACCTTCAGCTCCAGCTCCCCCGGCCAGGTGAGGGTGACGTCGACCCCGTAGGGCATCCCGAAGCAGTCGTCCCACGGGCCGGGGGCCGGATCGATACGGCGTCCGGTGGGCAGGTGGTCCTCGCCGCGCTCCTCCTGCCAGGCCGGATCGAAGGCGATCCGCGCCGCGGGGCCGCCCTCCGTCAGGGTGCGGTTGAACCAGGGGTGCCAGCCGGCCTGGGCCGGGAAGGAGTCCTGGTAGGTCTCCACCCCCAGGGTGATCTTCAGGGAGTCCTGGCCCAGTTCGAAGGACTGGGTCACCCGGCCGGGGTGCGGCCAGGGGTCGGCGAGGTCGAAGTAGAAGGCCGCCCCGGTGTCGGTCACGGAGGCGGTCCGCCAGGGCAGGTCGCGGCCGAGGCCGTGGATGGCGTGCGGGGGGTGGTTCACGGGCAGCCGGTGGACGGTGCCGCCGTCGCGGAACTCCCCGTTCGCGGTGCGGCCGCACCAGGGGACCATCGGGAAGGACCCGTAGCGCGGGCCCTGGCGCAGCAGCTCCAGGCCGTCGACGCGCAGGCTGCCGACGCGGCAGCCGTTGTCCTGGTCGATGGTGATGTCGGCGCCGCCGGCGCTCAGTTGCGTACTCATACCGGCGAGCCTATGGCGCTCCGCGAGGGCACGTGCTCAACGACGGCTCGGGATTCGGCGGGGCCGGGCGGGTGGGGTCAGCGGCGGCGGCGCAGGGCGCGGCCGACGACCACGGCGGAGGCCAGGGCCAGGGCGGCGGCCGGGGCGATCCAGCGCAGGGCGGGGCCGCTGCCGCCGGCCGAGGGGGCCGGGACGGGGGCGTAACGGCCGCGCGGGGGTGCGTGGTCGACCTCCTCCGCACTGCGGCCGATCATCGTGCGGCGGGCGTGGGCGGCCTCGGCCGGGGGGTTCGGGGGTGCGGTGGGGTCGGCGGGGGCCGGGGCCTCGCCCGGCCCGGCGGTCTGCGGGAGTTCGCCGAGTTCGGGGAGCCCGGCGAAGTCGGGCAGGTCGGGCAGGTCTGTGAAGCCCTCGTCCAGGAAGGGGTTGCGGGACGACGGCGGCACGTCGGTGTCGAAGACGGAGGCCGCACCGGTCCCGGGCTCCCCCTCGGCCCCGCTCTCCTCCGGGCCGGCCGCCTCGGCCAGGTTGGCGCAGAACCGGTCGAGCAGCCGCCGCAGGGCGGTGGTCAGCGCCTCGGCGTCGAGGCCGGCGGTCCGCCCGTCGGCGGTGGCCTCCCCGGTGAACTCCAGCCGGGTCCCGCCCTCGTGGGGGGTCAGCCGCAGCCCGGCGGACAGTTTGACGGTGCCCTGGCCGCGCACCTCGGCGCCCTCGCACTCCGCGGTGAAGTGCTCCGGGTCCCGCTCGGCCAGCGCCAGCGTCCCCCGGTAGGTGACGCTGCTGGAGCCGACCCGCAGCCTGAGCCGCCCGGCCACCGCCCCGGGGGCCGCGCCGGCGTCGGCGTCCTGCTGGAGCCCGGGGACGCAGCCGGCCACCCGGGCGGGGTCGCGCAGCACGGCGCGCAGATCGTCTGCCGGTACCGGTACGAACACCTGATGCTCCATGCGGTCGAGCCTACCGACGAGAGCCGCCCGTGCACACGGACGCGACGGCCTAGGAGTAGCGCGGGTGCGGAAGCGTGGAGGGGGGCAGGCCGGGGAGGCGGGTGCGGGCCGCGTCCCGGGCGGCGTCCTGCAGGCCCCGGGTGGAGACCGCGCGCAGGGCGGGCGTGTCGCGGTCCACCCGGAGCTCGGGGACCCGGTCCCGGCGGGCGAGGACGAAGCCCCAGTCCTGCGGTGGGGCGTCGGCGGCGCCGAGGGTGCGGTCGGGCCCGGCGGCGAAGCCCGAGAGGCGGCCGCCCGCGCTGTAGGGGGTGGTGCGCAGGCCGGCGGCGCGCAGGGTGGACTCGACGGTCCAGTACGTACGGGGCCTCGTGCCCAGCGGTCCCGCGTGGACGGCGATGCGTCCGCCCGGGTTGAGGGCCCGGGCGGCCAGCCCGTAGAACTCCTGCGAGTACAGCTTGGTGCTCGGGGTGATGCCCGGGTCGGGGAGGTCGGAGACGATCACGTCGAACCGGGCGCGGGCGGCGGGGCCGCGCAGCCAGCCGAAGGCGTCCTCGGAGACCACGCCCAGGCGGGGGTCCTCGTAGGCGCGGCCGTTGAGGGCGGAGAGCATCGGGTCGGTGCGGGCGAGCTCGACCACCCCGGGGTCGAGCTCGACCACGGTGACGGAGACGACGTCCGGGTAGCGCAGGACCTCGCGGGCGGCGAGCCCGTCGCCGCCGCCGAGGACCAGGACCCGGGCGTGCGGGCCGGTCATCGCGGGGTGGACCAGGGCCTCGTGGTAGCGGTACTCGTCGTAGCCGCTGACCCGCAGCCGCCCGTCGAGGTAGAGGTCGAGGGAGCGCGGGGAGCCCGTGGAGGGGCCGGTCAGCACCAGTTCCTGCACCCCGGTCTGGACCGCCACCCGTACCTCCCCGCCGTAGACGGCGGTCCGCGCGACGCGCTCGAAGTCGTCGGCGAGCAGGGTCGCGCAGGCGAGCCCCGCGAGCACCACGGCGTTGACCGTGAGGAGCAGCCAGCGGCAGCGGCGGCTGAGGTCGCGGCGGAACAGCCACAGGACGAGGCCGCCGCCGACCACCGCGTTGACGGTGCCGGTGAGCATCGCGCCGGTGAGCTGGCCCAGGACGGGCAGCAGCAGGAAGGGGAAGGCGAGCCCGCCGACCAGGGCGCCCACGTAGTCGGCGGCGAACAGGTCGGCGACGGCCCCTCCGGCGTCCTGTCTGCGGATCCGCTGGATGAGGACCATCAGCAGCGGGATCTCGGCGCCGATGAGCACCCCGATGGCGAAGGAGAACGCGACGAGCGCGGGCCGGGACTCGCCCAGCCAGGCGAAGCTCGCGTAGAGGGCCATGGCGGAGAACCCGCCGAGCAGGGCGAGTCCGGCCTCGATGGCGGCGAAGCCGAAGGCGGGCCGGGTGCGCAGCCGTTTGGCGAGGAGGGAGCCGACGCCCATGGCGAAGACCATGACGGACAGCACGACGGACGCCTGGGTAACGGAGTCGCCGATGAGGTACGAGCCGAGGGCGAGGAGCTCCAGCTCGTATACGAGTCCGCAGGCGGCGCAGACGAACACCGTGGCCAGGACGAGGAGTCGGCCGGTCCGGGGCTGTACGGGCAGGGCGGCCGGGACGGTCTGCACGCCCCGCGGCTCCGCCGCCGGGAGCACCCCGCGGGGGGCGGAACGGTCGATCATGCAGCGAACCGTACGTCACCACCCACGGACACCCTGTCACCCACATGGGTGCAAGTGCCGCATCTATCCCGCCAGTTGGCGTAATCCGTACGCAACCCGGCCGTATGGAACCAGCCGTGTTCCACCCGCCCCTGCCCGGGCCGGACACCCCATCCGCTGCCGCTAGACCGGCGCCCCCATCCGCACGCCCACCCGGGTGCGGGTGGCCACCAGCTGCCCCTCCTGCGGGTAGGCGTGCCAGGTCCGCCAGCGCACCTGCCCCTCGTGCCGCTGGGCGAGCATCGCGGTGAAGGCGTGCGGGTCACCCGGAAAGGTGCCCGCCAGGCCGTTCGGGTGATCCGCGACCAGGGCGAGCAGTTCCTGGGCCCGTCCCGCGAAGGAGCCGCGCGAGAGGGTCTCGACACGCGCGGCGAACTCGTACTCCCAGTCCCCCACCCGCTTCGCCACGCCCAGCGGCAGCGGCGTACGGCTGCCGGGCATACAGGCGACCGTCTCCGAACAGAGCACCTCGCCCTCCTCCAGGAGCACCTGATGGGAGGCCCCGAGCAGGCGCAGCTCCACCTTCGCGTCGTGGAGCTGGAGGTTCAGTACGGCCAGGGCGGGCAGTCGGTCCCGTCCCAGGGCCCAGGCGAGATCGGCGGCACGCGTGTCGGTGTAGGTGGTCTGGAGGGTCGTGAGCATGAGTCGGCTCCGCAAACGCGCGAGGGAGAGGGGCCGGGGCCCGCCAGCGGCAAAGGAACGGGTGGGTGGCACCGGCACGGGTCCCCCCAGCGGGAGCTGGGGGAGAAGTCCAGGGAGGTCCTCCGAGGACTGGTCTACTCAACCGAGGGAATCATGAAAGGCACGGCACTCACAGCGTTTTTTACCCAAGTTGACGGGGTTTACATCCCCTCGGGGGCTACCCGGTTCACGTGTTCAACAACAGGCCGTCCCCATGCCTTCGTACGCGCCCGAACAAGAAGACGCCCGAAGGAAGTTGTCCCCGCCGGGCGTCCTGTCCACGCGGCTCGCGCCGCCCCGCTCCAGTGTCAGCTGCCCCCGCACCCGCCGCCACCGCAGGACGAACCGCAGGAGGAGGAACCGCACGAGGAGGAGGAGCCGCAGGAGGACGAGGAGCCGCAGGAAGACCCCCCGCCGCCCGCCCACCAGCTGCCGCCGGAGCTCCCGCCGCTGCCGAAACCGCCACCGCCGGAGAGCTTCTTCGCGACCCAGATGACCACTGCGGCGATCGCCCCGACGACCAGTACGACGAAGACCATGTCACCGCCCCTTTCTGACACCCCGGTCCCCCGGGGGACGGGATCCCCGTGTCCCGTGTGCAGGGGGGATGCCCGCGGGCCGAACCGGCCAAAGCGCACTTGAGCAACTCCAGAGGTTCCCCGCAGGATGACGCCCATGAGCGCACCCGTGGGCAGCGACCGCCCCTTCCTCAACCGCCGCCTGGCGGCCTTCGGCACCACGATCTTCGCGGAGATGTCGGCACTGGCCGCCCGCACCGGGTCGATCAACCTGGGCCAGGGCTTCCCCGACACCGACGGCCCCGCCGAGATCGCCGAGGCGGCCGTCCGGGCGATCCGCGACGGCCGCGGCAACCAGTACCCGCCGGGCCCGGGCGTCCCCGAGCTCCGCCGGGCGATCGCCGCCCACCAGCAGCGCTTCTACGGCCTCGGCTACGACCCCGACACCGAGGTCCTGGTCACCGCGGGCGCCACCGAGGCCATCGCCGCCGCCCTCCTCGCGCTCCTCGAACCGGGTGACGAGGTCATCGCCCTGGAGCCGTTCTACGACTCCTACGCCGCCTGCATCGCCATGGCCGGCGCCGTCCGCGTCCCCCTCACCCTGCGCGCCCCGGACTTCCGCCCCGACCTCGACGCCCTGCGCGACGCGATCACCCCGCGCACCCGCCTGCTCCTGCTCAACACCCCCCACAACCCGACCGGCACCGTCCTCACCCGCGAGGAACTCGCCGCCATCGCCGAACTGGCCGTCGAACGCGACCTGCTCGTCGTCACCGACGAGGTCTACGAGCACCTCGTCTTCGAGGGCGGCCACACCCCGCTGGCCTCCCTGCCCGGCATGCGCGAGCGCACCGTCACCATCTCCTCCGCCGGCAAGACCTTCTCCTTCACCGGCTGGAAGGTCGGCTGGATCACCGCCCCGCCCGCGCTGGTCTCGGCCGTCCGCTCGGCGAAGCAGTTCCTCACCTACGTCTCCTCCGGCCCCTTCCAGTACGCCGTCGCAGAGGCCCTCGCCCTCCCCGACCCCTACTACGAGGCCTTCCGCGCCGACCTCGCCGCCAAGCGCGACCTGCTCACCGAGGGCCTCACCGCCGCCGGCCTGCGGGTCTTCCGCCCGCAGGGCACCTACTTCATCACCACCGACATCTCCCCCCTGGGGGAGAAGGACGGCCTGGCCTTCTGCCGGTCCCTGCCCGAGCGGTGCGGGGTCGTCGCCATCCCGAACCAGGTGTTCTACGACGACGTCGAGGCGGGCGCCACCCAGGTCCGCTGGGCCTTCTGCAAGAAGACGGAGGTCCTCCGCGAAGCCGTGGACCGGCTTAGGGCACTCTAGGGCTCGACATGGACGTAACGACGAGACAGACGCCGCCCGCCCCCGCGCGGGCGGCGCGAAGACAGGAGCCCGCCTGGTCCGCCGGGCTCGCGCTCGCGGTGTTCGCCGGCGTACGCGGGGCCGGGGTGCTGGTGATCACCCTCGGGGCCTGGTGGGCCGACCGGAACCCGGTGCGGGTGCTCGGCGGCTCCTGGGACTCCTACTGGTACCTCTCCATCGCCGCCAACGGCTACGGCCGCACCCAGATGTGGCCCGCCTCCGACTCCATCCAGAGCGACTCCGCCTTCTTCCCCCTGTACCCGGTGCTGACGCACCTGCTCGGCGGCGGCCCCGTCGCCGGCCTCGCGGTGGCCTGGACGGCCGCCGCGGTGGCCGCCGTCGGCATATACCGGGTCGGGGAGCGGCTGCTCGGGGCGCGGGCCGGGGTGCTGCTCGTCGCACTGTGGGCCTCGCTGCCGCACGCTGTGGTGCTGACCCTCGGCTACACCGAGCCGCTGCTGTGCGCGCTGGCCGCCTGGTCCCTGTACGCGCTGCTGCGCGAGCGCTGGATGTGGGCGGCCTCCCTGGCCGTCCTCGCCGGGCTGACCCGGCCGACCGGGATCGCCGTGGCCGCCGCGGTGAGCGTGCTGGCCCTGCGGGAGCTGCTGCGGGGCAGCCGCGCACCCGCGGTGTGGGCGGCCGGGCTGCTGGCGCCCGCGGGCTGGGTCTCGTACGTGCTGGCCGTCGGCGCGCGGCGGCACGAGCTGTTCGGCTACTTCACCGTGCAGCGGCAGTGGGGCTCGCGCTTCGACTTCGGCGCGGGGACCGTCGGCGTCGTGGACAAGGTGCTGACCGGCGGGGAGGTCACGATCCCGGTGGCCGTGACGGTGGCCACCCTGGCCGTGGCGGGTCTGCTCGCGGTGCTCCTGCTGCTGGACCGGACGCCGCTGCCGCTGCTCGTGTACACCGCGGTCCTGCTGGTGATCGCCCTCGGCGGGGCGGGGTTCTTCGAGTCGAAGCCCCGCTTCCTGCTGCCCGCGTTCCCGCTGCTGCTGCCCGTCGCCGCCGCGATGGCGAAAGCCCGGCCTCGCACGGCGGTCGCGGTGACCGTCGGCATGGCCGGGCTGTCGTTCGGCTACGGGGCGTACCTCACGCTCCTGGCGAAGGTACCCCTCTAGGGGGCCGTGGGACGGGGACGGCTAGGCGTCGTCCCCGCCGTCGGTGTCGGAGTCGCCCTCGGCGGAGTCGATCTCCTTCTCCAGGCCGAGCTGCTCGACGAGCCACTTGTCGAACTCGATCGACGCGCGGACCCAGCTGACCGTGGAGGACACGAAGTGCTCCAGGCTGACGCCGGTGCCGATCAGCATCTGCGCCTCGCCGATGAGCCGGACGGAGCCGTCGTCGTGCGTGTGGCTGTAGACCTTGGGCCACAGGGTGCGGCGGTTCCAGTCGTCGATCGACTCGAGCAGCTGGGGCTTGTCGTCGATCGCGTGGGGGCGGTCGTAGAAGGTGCGGACGGAGAAGACCTGCTGCTCGCCCTCACCACGGAACATGAAGTACGTGCGGAAGTCCTCCCACGGCGCCGCGAGGTCACCCTCGTCGTCGATGACGTACTTGAGCTCCATCTGTTCCAGGAGCTGCTTCACCAGGTCCTGGTCGGGGACGACGGGGCCCGCCGGTCCTGTCGCCTGCGGTTCGGGCTGACCCCCGAAGTTCGGAATCGAGGCCGGGTCGATGCTCACCGTGTACTTCCCTTCGTGCGGATACAGCCATCCTCCACCATCGCGCCCTGTCCGTGTCCACCCCCGCACCACCGATCCGCTCCGGGCGGACACGGGGGCGCGGCGGTCCTTACAGGGCCCGGCCCACGAGGAGGTCGTCGCCGGCCACGTCGACGCGGACGGTGTCGCCGTCCCTGACCTCGCCGGACAGGATCTCCTTGGCCAGCCGGTCCCCGACGGCCGTCTGGATCAGGCGGCGCAGCGGTCGGGCTCCGTACGCCGGGTCGTTGCCCTTGTCGGCCAGCCAGGCCAGGGCCTCGGGCGTGACGTCCAGGGCCAGGCGGCGATCGGCCAGGCGCTTCGCCAGGCGGGAGATCTGCAGCTCGGCGATGTGCGCCAGCTCGTCGCGGGTGAGGGCGGAGAAGACCACGAGGTCGTCGAGGCGGTTGAGGAACTCCGGCTTGAAGCTCGCCCGGACCACCTCCAGGACCCGGGCCTTCTTGTCCTCGGGCGAGGTGACCGGGTCGACCAGGAACTGGCTGCCCAGGTTGCTGGTGAGGATCAGGATGGTGTTGCGGAAGTCGACGGTGCGGCCCTGGCCGTCGGTGAGGCGGCCGTCGTCGAGGACCTGGAGCAGGATGTCGAAGACCTCGGGGTGGGCCTTCTCCACCTCGTCCAGCAGCACCACGCTGTACGGGCGGCGGCGGACGGCCTCGGTGAGCTGGCCGCCCTCCTCGTAGCCCACGTATCCGGGCGGGGCGCCGACGAGCCGGGCGACGCTGTGCTTCTCCGAGTACTCGGACATGTCGATGCGGACCATGGCCCGCTCGTCGTCGAAGAGGAAGTCGGCGAGGGCCTTGGCCAGCTCGGTCTTGCCCACGCCCGTGGGGCCGAGGAAGAGGAACGAGCCGGTCGGCCGGTCGGGGTCGGCGATGCCGGCGCGGGTGCGGCGCACGGCGTCGGCGACGGCCCGTACGGCCTCGGTCTGGCCGATCAGGCGGCGGCCGAGCTCCTCCTCCATGCGCAGGAGCTTCTGGGTCTCGCCCTCCAGGAGGCGGCCGGCCGGGATGCCGGTCCAGGCACCGACCACGTCCGCGATGTCGTCGGGGCCGACCTCGTCCTTGACCATGCTGTCCTTGACCGGGCCGGCCGCGGCCTCCTCCTCCGTCGCCTCGGCGAGCTCGCGCTCCAGTGCGGGGATCTCCCCGTAGAGCAGCTTGGAGGCGGAGTCGAAGTCGCCGTCGCGCTGGGCGCGCTCGGCCTGGCCGCGCAGGTCGTCCAGGCGCTCCTTGAGCTCGCCGACGCGGTTGAGGGACTGCTTCTCCTTCTCCCAGCGGGCGGTGAGGCCGCGCAGCTCCTCCTCCTTGTCGGCGAGGTCCTTGCGGAGCTTCTCCAGGCGTTCGATCGAGGCCGGGTCGGACTCGTTCTTCAGCGCCAGCTCCTCCATGCGCAGCCGGTCGACGGAGCGCTGGAGCTCGTCGATCTCCAGCGGGGAGGAGTCGATCTCCATGCGCAGCCGGGAGGCGGCCTCGTCCACGAGGTCGATGGCCTTGTCGGGGAGGAAGCGGGAGGTGATGTACCGGTCGGAGAGGGTGGCGGCGGCGACGAGGGCGCTGTCGTTGATGACGACCTTGTGGTGGGCCTCGTAGCGGCCCTTGAGCCCGCGCAGGATCGCAATGGTGTCCTCGACGGTGGGCTCGGCGACCAGCACCTGCTGGAACCGGCGCTCCAGCGCCGGGTCCTTCTCGATGCGCTCGCGGTACTCGTCGAGGGTGGTGGCGCCGACCATGCGCAGCTCGCCGCGGGCCAGCATGGGCTTGAGCATGTTGCCCGCGTCCATGGCGGAGTCCCCGCCGGCTCCGGCGCCGACGACGGTGTGCAGCTCGTCGATGAAGGTGATGATCTGGCCCTCGCTCGACTTGATCTCGGCGAGGACGGTCTTGAGCCGTTCCTCGAACTCGCCTCGGTACTTCGCGCCGGCGACCATGGCGCCGAGGTCGAGGGAGACGAGCCGCTTGTTCTTCAGGGACTCGGGGACGTCGCCCTTGACGATGCGCTGGGCGAGGCCCTCGACGACGGCGGTCTTGCCGACGCCGGGCTCGCCGATGAGCACCGGGTTGTTCTTGGTGCGGCGCGAGAGGACCTGGACGACGCGGCGGATCTCGTGGTCGCGGCCGATGACGGGGTCGAGCTTGCCCTCGCGGGCGGCAGCCGTGAAGTCGGTGCCGAACTTCTCCAGGGCCTTGTACTGGCCCTCGGGGTCGGGGGTGGTCACCCGCCGTCCTCCTCGTGCGTTCTCGAAGGCGGCCAGCAGCTTCTTCGCGGTCGCGCCCTGGGCGGAAAGGACCTCACCGGCCTGGCCGCCCTTGGCGGCGACGGCGATGAGGAGGTGTTCGGTGGAGAGGTAGTCGTCGCCGAGGGTCTTGGCCTGGGAGTCGGCCTCGGCGAGGACGGCGAGCAGGTCGCGGCTGGGCTGCGGGGGCGCCACCGTGGAGCCGGTGACGCTGGGCAGGGCGGCGAGCAGCCGCTCCGCGCCGGCGCGGACGGCGGCCTGGTCGGCCTCGGTCGCGGCGAGCAGGTCGGTGATGTTCTCGTTGTCCTCGCCGGCGAGCAGGGCCAGCAGCAGGTGCGCGGGGGTCAGGTCGGCGTGGCCGTCCTTGACGGCCCTGCTGGTGGCCGCGTTCAGCGCGTCACGGCTCTTGTTGGTCAGCTCGGCGTCCACTCTCGGTTTCTCCTCTCCGGCGGGGCTGTACGTAACTCTGACAGGTTCAGCGTCTGCAAAGTTGAGTCTATTCCACTCAAGGCAGGATTCGGGCCGGACGTATGCTTCGGGCCATGTCTGTTTCGAAGCCGGCCCACGACGTACTCAACCCGACGCCCGACTACCTCGCCTTCTGGCGGGAGCGGCACGTCTGCACGCTGACCACCCCGCGGCCGGACGGCACCCCGCACGTGGTCCCGGTGGGGGTGACGTACGACCCGGAGGCCGGGCTCGCGCGGGTGATCAGCAACAAGCACAGCAAGAAGGTGCGCAACGTCCTGGAGGCGCCGGGCGGAGCGGCGCGGGTGGCGGTGTGCCAGATGGAGGGCCGGCGCTGGGCCACCCTGGAGGGCCGCGCGGTGGTCCGGAGCGACGAGGCCTCGGTCGCCGAGGCGGTGGCGCGCTACGCCGAGCGGTACGGGCGGACGCCCTCGCCGAACCCGGACCGGGTGGTCCTGGAGATCACCCTCGACCGGGCGATGGGGCGGGCCTGAGGAAAAACGGCCGGATTCGAGCGGTCCTCAAGCGGTCCTGGACTGATCCTGGACCGTTTCCCACCGGATCCTCGGACCGATGTCCGGTTCGGGCACTGGACGCGGACAGCACAACGGCGCCATCGTGGTCAGGTCCAGGATGGCGCCGTTGTGTGGGGGAAGCACCTGGAGCGATCTGCAACGACGGGGGAATCGCCTCAGGCACTGCGGGGGGTGGCGGTGGTGATATCGGGTTCGAAGAGCTGGTGGTCACGCTGATCGAGGTTGACGAAGACCATGCCGTACCGCACTTCGCAGCGGACGGGCTGCGGTGCGCCCCGGGGGCGGCGCAGGCAGCGGTAGGCACGGACGTCCTCGTCCTCCTCGCGCACGATGACGATCGGCTGGCCGAACAGGGTGACCATCAGCGAGTCGCCGGCGTAGGGGATCGCCGTGGCGAGGTCGATGAACTGCCAGCCAGAGCGGTACGCCGAGGCCATCTCGCGCCGGAAGTCGCGGTCGTCGGGGGTCATCAGGCGGCCGACTTGGGGGTGAAGTTCCAACCGCTGTCGGGCTCGCCGTCGGTCGTGGCGACCGAGCCACCGTCCTTCGGCGCGACGTTCCAGCCGCTGTCGCCGGAGGCCAGGTTGTTCCAGCCGCTGTCGCTCTCGCTCGCCGGTGCGGCGTTCCAACCGCTGTCGGCCCGAGCGCTCCCCGCATCGCCATGGACGGCGCTGACTGCCCCAAAGACCGCAACAGCGGAGAAAACAACGGCAAGCGCCGAGCGAAGCATTCTCTTGTACATGGTCGGCTTCGTCCTCACTTGATGGAATCCTCTCCCCCGCACGTCAGACCATGGCTCATTCAGGCACGTTACGGCCACAGGGACGATGCATCATGTTCTTGCATGTTCAGGACCCTGGGGGGTGGAGATTTGCCCATAACAGACACAAACCCGACACATCCCCACCCCGTCACATCGATGTGCGACGAAGGTGCACGACTCTACGCAGCGGCGCTCAGCACGGGACGCGTGCCTCGGAGCGAAGTGGCAAACGCCCCCTGCCTGCTCGAATTCGCACTCCTGCGGCCCGACCCGGATGACGCGAACCAGCTCCGCGCAGTTCCGCCCTCGGTGGCACTCGCACAGCGGCTGCAGCCGCTGGAGCGCGAGATCCAGGAGCGGCGGCGCAGCGCCATCGACCTCACCGATGCATTCGAGCCGTTCTTGACCATCAGCGCACAGCACCCGGCCAACACCCACGCCATCACGGTGCTGGAGGGGTTCGACCAGATCAACGCCGCCCTCGACCTGGCCACGGCCGAGTGCCACACGGAGATGCTGACGGTCCAGCCGGGCGGCGCGCGGCCCTCCTCCGCCCTCAGTGAGGCCCTGGAGCGCGACGCCCCGCTGATCGACCGCGGCGTGAGCATCCGCACGCTCTACCAGCACACGGCCCGGCACAGCCAGGGCACGCTCGCCTACGTGGACCGCATCTCGGCGGGCAAGGTGGAGATCCGCACCCTCGAGGAGCTCATCGAGCGGCTCATAGTGTTCGACCGGACCGTCGCCTTCATCCCCGCCAGCGACGACCGGCGCGTGGCGCTGGAGCTGCGCCACCCCGGGCTGGTGGCCTACCTCATCAAGGTGTTCGAGCAGCTGTGGCGCCGGGCCGTGCCGCTGACCGACGAGGTCACGTACACCCACAGCCCCGACGGCATCTCCGGCGTCCAGCGCTCCATCGCCCAGCTCCTCATCGAGGGGCACGTGGACGAGGCGATCGCCCGCCGGCTGGGGATGAACGTACGCACCTGCCGCGCGCACATCGCGAAGCTGGCCACCGCCCTCGGCAGCGGCAGCAGGGCCCAGCTGGGCTACCTCATCGCCCAGTCCGGCATCCTGCACAGCGGGAGCGACGGGGAGGCGGCCACGGGCTGCCAGGGGCCCGCTGAGGGGCTCACCGCGCCCCGCTGAGGCGATCCCCGGGGAATATGCCGAAGGCCCCGTCCAGGCCCCTGAGGGGCCCGGACGGGGCCTTCGTACGTCCTGCCGGCCGTGGCTCCGCCGGCCGCGCCGTCAGTCCATCGGCCGCTTGGGGCGCCAGACGACCAGGGCGTTGCCCGGCTGCGGTGGCTGGTACGGGACCAGGTCACGGCGGTACGAGGCGTGCACCGCGGCCTCACGGGCCTGGAGCGCGGCCGCCGCACCGTCCACCGCGGCGGACAGCTCGGCCACGCGCTGCTGGAGCGCGGCCACCTGGTTCTCCAGTTCGATGATCCGCTTGATGCCGGCCAGGTTGATGCCCTCGTCCTGGGACAGCTGCTGCACGGTGCGCAGCAGCTCGATGTCCCGGGCCGAGTAGCGCCGGCCGCGCCCGGCCGTGCGGTCCGGGGAGACCAGGCCGAGGCGGTCGTACTGGCGGAGGGTCTGCGGATGGAGTCCGGACAGCTGGGCGGCCACCGAGATCACGTAGACCGGTGTCTCGTCGGTCAACTGGTACGCCCCGTCACCGAAACGGGGCTGTCGTCGGCGGCCTTCCATGTCAAGCTCCCTTCGCGGACTCGAACAGCAGGGCGCGCGGATCGTCGGACTCCGTGGCGTCCCGGTACATCTCCAGGGCCTCGCGGGCCTTGTCGGACAGCTCCGCCGGCACCGCGACCTCCACCGTGACGAGCAGGTCGCCGCGGGTGCCGTCCTTGCGGACCGCGCCCTTGCCGCGGGCCCGCATCGTACGGCCGGTCGGGGTGCCCGGGGGCAGCTTCAGCGTCACCGCCGGGCCGCCCAGGGTCGGGACCTTGATGTCGGCGCCGAGGGCCGCCTCCGCGATCGTGACGGGCACGGTCACCGTGAGGTTGTCGCCCTTGCGGCCGAACACCGGGTGCGTCCCGACGTGCACGACGACGTAGAGGTCGCCCGCCGGGCCGCCGCGCTCGCCCGGGGCGCCCTTGCCGCGCAGCCGGATCCGCTGGCCGTCGGAGACGCCCGCCGGGATCCGGACCTGCATGGTCCGGGAGGACTTGGCGCGCCCGCTGCCCTTGCAGACCTCGCAGGGGTTCTCCGCGATCAGGCCGCGGCCCTTGCAGTCCGCGCAGGGGTCGGTCAGCGAGAAGCCGCCGCCGCTGCCCCGGGAGACCTGTCCGGTGCCGACGCAGGTCGGGCACACCCGGGGCGTGCCGTTCTTGTCGCCGGTGCCCGAGCAGGCCTTGCAGGGGGCCTGCGAGGACATCCGCAGCGGGACCGTCGCCCCGTCCACGGCCTCCGTGAACGAGAGCGTGACCTCGGACTCGATGTCCTGGCCGCGGCGCGGCTGGGTGCGGGTGCCCGCACCGGCGCCGGCGCCACGGTTGAACAGGCCGCCGAAGACGTCGCCCAGACCGCCGCCGAAGCCGCCCTGACCGCCGCCCTGGGCGCCCCCGAAGAGGTCGCCCAGGTCGAAGTTGAACGAGCCGCCCCCGCCCGGACCGGGGCGGAAGCCCCCGTTCCCGAACAGGGCGCGGGCCTCGTCGTACTCCTTGCGCTTCTTGGCGTCGCCGAGGATGTCGTTCGCCTCGGAGATCTCCTTGAAGCGCTCCTCGGCCGAGGCGTCGCCCTTGTTGGCGTCCGGGTGGTACTCGCGGGCGAGCTTCCGGTACGCCTTCTTGATCTCGGCCTCGGTGGCGTCCTTCGGGACACCGAGGACCTTGTAGTAGTCCTTCTCGACGAAGTCCTTCGTGCTCATCCCCGGTGTCCCTCCTTCCGGATGCCTACATGGTGTGCGTCAGCCCTTGTCGGGGGCATCCGTGTCCTTCTCGGACGGCGTGTCGCCGTCGCCGGACTCGGACTTCGCGGCGGGGGCCGCGCCCGGCTGGGGCTCGGCCACCGCGACCCGCGCGGGGCGGATCGTGCGCTCACCGATCCGGTACCCCGGCTGCAGGATCGCCACGCAGGTCGTCTCGGTGACGTCCGGCGCGTACGAGTGCATCAGGGCCTCGTGGATCGTCGGGTCGAAGGGCTCGCCCTCCTTGCCGAACTGCTGCAGCCCCATCTTGGCGGCGGCCGTCTCCAGGGACTCGGCCACCGACTTGAAGCCGCCGACCACCTCGCCGTGCTCCCGGGCCCGGCCGATGTCGTCCAGGGTCGGCAGGAGCTCCGACAGCAGGTTCGCGACCGCGATCTCCTTGACGGCGACCCGGTCCCGCTCCACGCGGCGGCGGTAGTTCTGGTACTCGGCCTGGAGCCGCTGGAGGTCCGCGGTGCGCTCGTTCAGCGCGGTACGGGCCTGGTCCAGCTGCGCCAGCAGAGCCGTCTCCTGAGCTGCGTCCCCGGCCGGGGCCGCCTCCTTCTCCTCGGAGGAGTCGGCGGCCTTCGGCTCGGCGTCGTCCGCGCCGGTGGGGACTTCGGGCTTCTCGTCGAAGCCCGGGGTCTCCTCCGACATCAGACCTGGCCGCCCTTCGGCTTGTCCTCGTCGACGATCTCGGCGTCGACGACGTCGTCCTCGGCCTTGGCGTGGCCCGCGTCACCGGCACCGCCGGCGGCCTGGGCGCCCTGCGCGTCGGCGTAGATGGCCTGGCCCAGCTTCTGGCTGACCGCGGCGAGCTTCTCCGTGGCGGTGCGGATCTCGGCGGTGTCCTCGCCCTTGAGCTTTTCCTTCAGCTCGGTGACGGCCGTCTCGACCTCGGTCTTGACCTCGGCCGGGACCTTCTCCGCGTTGTCCGCGAGGAACTTCTCCGTCTGGTAGACGAGCTGCTCACCCTGGTTGCGGGACTCGGCGGCCTCGCGGCGGCGGTGGTCCTCCTCCGCGTACTGCTCGGCCTCCTGGCGCATGCGGTCGACCTCGTCCTTGCCGAGCGAGGAGCCGCCGGTGACGGTCATCTTCTGCTCCTTGCCCGTGCCAAGGTCCTTGGCCGTGACGTGCATGATGCCGTTCGCGTCGATGTCGAAGGAGACCTCGATCTGCGGGACGCCGCGCGGGGCCGGCGGCAGGCCCGTCAGCTCGAACATGCCGAGCTTCTTGTTGTACGCCGCGATCTCGCGCTCGCCCTGGTAGACCTGGATCTGCACGGACGGCTGGTTGTCCTCGGCCGTCGTGAAGATCTCCGACCGCTTGGTCGGGATGGTCGTGTTGCGCTCGATGAGCTTGGTCATGATGCCGCCCTTGGTCTCGATGCCGAGGGACAGCGGGGTCACGTCGAGGAGCAGGACGTCCTTGACCTCACCCTTGAGCACACCGGCCTGGAGGGTGGCGCCGATGGCGACGACCTCGTCCGGGTTGACGCCCTTGTTGGCGTCCTGACCGCCGGTGAGCTCCTTGACGAGCTCGGCGACGGCCGGCATACGGGTGGAGCCGCCGACCAGGACCACGTGGTCGATCTCGGACAGGCTGATGCCGGCGTCCTTGATGACGTTGTGGAACGGGGTCTTGCAGCGGTCGAGCAGGTCCGCGGTGAGCTGCTGGAACTGCGAGCGCGTGAGCTTCTCGTCCAGGTGCAGCGGGCCCTCGGCGGAGGCCGTGATGTACGGCAGGTTGATGGTCGTCTCGGTGGACGACGACAGCTCGATCTTCGCCTTCTCGGCGGCCTCGCGCAGACGCTGGAGCGCCATCTTGTCCTTGGACAGGTCGACGCCGTGGCCGTTCTGGAACTGCTTCACGAGGTAGTCGACGACGCGCTGGTCCCAGTCGTCACCACCGAGGTGGTTGTCACCGTTGGTGGCCTTGACCTCGACGACACCGTCACCGATCTCCAGGAGGGACACGTCGAAGGTGCCGCCGCCGAGGTCGAAGACGAGAATGGTCTGGTCGTCCTTGTCGAGACCGTAGGCCAGGGCGGCGGCCGTCGGCTCGTTCACGATGCGCAGGACGTTCAGACCGGCGATCTCGCCGGCCTCCTTCGTCGCCTGGCGCTCGGAGTCGTTGAAGTAGGCCGGGACGGTGATGACCGCGTCCGTGACCTTCTCGCCCAGGTACGCCTCGGCGTCGCGCTTCAGCTTCTGCAGGATGAAGGCGCTCATCTGCTGCGGGTTGAAGTCCTTGCCATCCAGGTTGATCTTCCAGTCAGTGCCCATGTGGCGCTTGACGGAGCGGATGGTCCGGTCAACGTTCGTGACCGCCTGGCGCTTGGCCACCTCGCCGACGAGGACCTCGCCGTTCTTGGCGAAGGCGACGACGGACGGCGTGGTCCTGGCACCCTCGGCGTTGGTGATGACGGTGGGCTCGCCGCCTTCGAGAACGCTGACGACGGAGTTAGTGGTGCCCAGGTCGATGCCGACCGCACGTGCCATTTCGATTCCTCCAGCTGACTTGAGTGGAACAGACTCAAGGATGCACGGTCGCTGCGCCGGCGTCAACAGAGGTGAGTCGAGGCGACTCAACCTTTAGGCGGCACTTACGCTCAAGCCGAGGTCAGGCCCCCGATCCCGGGCGCTCGGCGCCCGTCGCCTCAATCTCCCCGGCTACCGCCGGGAGGTGCCCCGGCGGCGGCGCCGCAGCCGAACGGGTCTGAGCGGCACCGCTGGGCCGCGCGGCGCGCCGGGGGCCGGGCCGGCGTCCGGCAGCGTGCCTGGCATGCCTCTGATGCCGCCCCTGCTCGCCCGGGCCGCGCGGGCCGCCCGGGCCGCCCGGCCCCGGACCGCCCGGCCGAGGCCACTCCGGCCACGGCCGGCCCGACTGCGGACGCACTGGCCGGCCAGGCCGCCGGCCAAGCGGGTCTGCGACCTGATCGGCGCGGTTCCGCTGGCGATGCTGTCCGCCGTCCCCCTGCTGCTGGCGGCCGTCGCCCTGTACGCGTCCACCCGCGCGGGCGTCCTCGTACGGGAGCCCGCGCTCGGCCTGGCCGGCCGCCCCTTCCGCACCTGGCGGCTCCGCACCGAGGGCGGGGGCCGGCCCGGGGCATGGGTGCGGCGGTGCGCCCTGGACGGGCTGCCGCAGCTGCTGAACGTGCTGCGCGGCGAGATGTCGCTGGTCGGCCCCCGCCCCGAGCCCCGCACGGACCACCCCGAACGCCTGCTCGTACGTCCCGGAATGACGGGATTGTGGCAGGTCGGCGCACGTTCCGACCTCCCCTGGGAGGAGATGGCCCTGCTGGACCGGCACTATGTGGAGAGCCATTGGCTGGGGATGGACCTCGCGATCCTCGCGAAGACCCCTCGGGCCGCCTGGGAACAGAGGCGTGCCTGAGCGACACAGATCACCGCTCACTCACCTACAGTGCGGCGCGGGAAATGGGTAACCTCAAGCCTTGACTCAATAAGTTACCGCTTAGTAAGTCCCCGCCCGAGGAGCCCCTCCATGCAACTCGCCGCGATCATCGTGTCGCTGGTCCTGACCGTGGTCGGCGTCGCGCTGCTCGCCCGAGCCGTGGCGCAGATCTACCGGTTCGTGAAACTCGGCCAGCCCGTCCCCGCGGGCAGCCGCACCGACCGTCCGAAGGAACGGACGATCACCCTGGTCAGGGAGTTCCTCGGGCACACCCGGATGAACCGCTGGGGCATCGTCGGCTTCGCCCACTGGTTCGTCGCGATCGGCTTCCTGACCCTGCCGCCCACCCTGGTGCAGGCCTTCGGCCAGCTCTTCCAGGCGGACTGGCTGCTGCCGATCGTCGGCGACTGGCTGCCCTTCGAGCTCTACACCGAGTTCATCGGCGTGATGACCGTCGTCGGCATCGCCGTCCTGATGGTGATCCGCCTGCTCAGCCTTCCCTCGCGCGCCGGTCGCAAATCGCGCTTCGCGGGCTCGAAGGCCTGGCAGGCGTACTTCGTCGAGTGGGTCATCCTCACCATCGGCGTCGCGATCCTCTGCCTGCGCGGCCTCGAAGGCGCGATCCACGGCGTGGAGTCGTACGAGCCCGCGTACTTCGCCTCGTACCCGCTGGTCCTGGCCTTCAAGGGGCTCAGCACCACCGGCATGCAGAACGCGATCTACTTCACCGCGATGGTGAAGATCAGCGTCTCCTTCATCTGGATGATCACGGTCTCGCTCAACACCAACATGGGTGTGGCCTGGCACCGCTTCCTCGGCTTCCCGAACATCTGGTTCAAGCGCAACGCCGACGGCGCCACGGCGCTGGGCGCCCTCCAGCCGATGACCAGCGGCGGCAAGGAGATCGACTTCGAGGACCCGGGCGAGGACGACGTCTTCGGCGTCTCCCAGGTCGAGCAGTTCTCCTGGAAGGGCATCCTCGACTTCTCCACCTGCACCGAGTGCGGCCGCTGCCAGTCGCAGTGCCCGGCCTGGAACACCGGCAAGCCCCTCTCCCCCAAGCTCCTCATCATGTCGCTGCGCGACCACGCGCACGCCAAGGCCCCGTACCTGCTCGCGGGCGGCGGCAAGACGATGGAGGGCGAGGAGAAGGCGAGCGCCGAGCAGCTCGCCGGCGTCCCGGCCGCCGCCCTTGCCGAGGCCGAGCGTCCGCTGATCGGCACCGCCGAGGAGAACGGCGTCATCGACCCGGACGTGCTGTGGTCCTGCACCACCTGCGGCGCGTGCGTGGAGCAGTGCCCGGTCGACATCGAGCACATCGACCACATCGTCGACATGCGCCGCTACCAGGTCATGATCGAGAGCGCGTTCCCGTCGGAGGCGGGCACGATGCTCAAGAACCTGGAGAAGAAGGGCAACCCCTGGGGCCTGGCCAAGAAGCAGCGCGTGGAGTGGACCAAGGAGGTCGACTTCGAGGTCCCGATCATCGGGAAGGACGCCGAGGACCTCTCGGAGTTCGACTACCTGTACTGGGTCGGCTGCGCCGGCGCGCTGGAGGACCGGGCGAAGAAGACCACGAAGGCCTTCGCCGAGCTGCTGAACATCGCGGGCGTGAAGTTCGCGATCATGGGCGGCGAGGAGAAGTGCACCGGTGACTCGCCGCGCCGCCTGGGCAACGAGCCGCTGTTCCAGCAGCTGGGCCAGGAGAACGTCGCGATGCTGAACATGGCGTTCGGCGAGGACGACGAGGACCCGGCGACGAAGAAGCCGAAGTCGGCCAAGCGGATCGTCTCGACCTGCCCGCACTGCTTCAACACCATCGCGAACGAGTACCCGCAGCTCGGCGGCGAGTACGAGGTCATCCACCACACGCAGCTGCTGCAGCACCTGATCGACGAGGGCCGGCTGACGCCGGTCACCCCGGTCGAGGGCCTGATCACGTACCACGACCCGTGCTACCTGGGCCGCCACAACAAGGTCTACACGCCGCCGCGCGAGATCATGTCCGCCGTGCCGGGGCTGCGCCAGCAGGAGATGCACCGCCACAAGGAGCGCGGCTTCTGCTGTGGCGCGGGTGGCGCGCGGATGTGGATGGAGGAGCGGATCGGCAAGCGCATCAACAACGAGCGCGTCGACGAGGCCCTGTCCCTCAACCCGGACATCGTCTCCACCGCCTGCCCGTTCTGCCTGGTCATGCTGACCGACTCCGTGAACGGCAAGAAGAACGAGGGCCAGGCCAAGGAATCCGTCCAGGTCGTCGACGTCGCCCAGCTCCTCCTGGAATCGGTGAAGGCACCGGAACCGACGGAGGAGGAACTCGCGGCCGCCGCGGCCGAGGCGGAGGCCGCGGCGAAGGCCGAGGCCGAGGCGAAGGCCAAGGCGGACGCGGAGGCGAAGGCTGCCGCTGAGGCGAAGGCCAAGGCGGACGCGGAGGCCAAGGCCAAGGCTGAGGCCGAGGCGAAGGCCGCCGCTGAGGCGGAGGCCAAGGCTGCCGCCGAGGCTGAGGCCAAGGCGGACGCGGAGGCTGCGGCCGCGACTGAGGCGAAGGTGGAAGCCGAAGCCGAGGCTGCGGCGGAGGCGAAGCCCGACACGGACGCCGACGCCCACTCGGAGGCGGACGCCAAGGCCGGCACGGAGGCGAAGGCCGAACCGGACGCCGAAACCGAGGCTGACGCCAAGGCCGAGACCGAGGCGAAGGCCGACGCGGACGCCAAGGCGGAGGCTGAGGCGGAAGCCAAGGCTGAGGCGAAGGCCGACACGGATGCCAAGGCCGAACCGGGCGCCGAGGCTGCGGCCGAGGCCGCTCCTGCGGTGGAGCCGGAGGCCGAAGCCGCCGAGGCGGAGCCGAAGGCCGAGGGTGAAAGCGCGGCCGAGGGCGCGAAGGGCCCGGCCGAGCCGGAGGCCGACCCCAAGGTCAAGGCCGAGGGCACCAAGTAAGACCCGTGCGACGAACAGGAGCGGCCGGTCCCCTCGGGGGCCGGCCGCTCCTGTTCGTCCGAGTCGGGGTGTCGCCGCTGCGCGGAGCCGTCCCCTACCCGCCCTTCGCCCGTTCCCAGGGGCTCCGCCCGGGAGCCCGTACGGGCGCTCCGTGCCCGGTCGCCTCAATCGCCGGCG
>NZ_JZWV01000022.1 GCF_000966975.1 Streptomyces katrae
CCGTACGGGCGCTCCGTGCCCGGTCGCCTCAATCGCCGGCGGCGCTGTGTGCAGCCCCGTCGGCGATTGAGGCGCTGGGGGAGGGTCTGGGGGCGGAGCCCCGGGAACCGGGCCGGGGTCAGCCGCGGGGGCGGTCGCGGAGAAGGGCGAAGCCCAGGCCCGCCGCGCCGACCGCAGCCATCCCCCCACCCGCGGCCAGC
>NZ_JZWV01000023.1 GCF_000966975.1 Streptomyces katrae
CCCCACCCGCGGCCAGCAGCACCGGCGTGTCCGCCTTCGGCGTGGGAAGCCCCTCCGCGCCGGCCTTCACCGCGCCCTTCGGGACGACCCGGCCGCGCTTCTCCGCCTCGTACCGCTCGATCAGCTTGCCGGTGGCGAAGTCGTACACCCAGCTGTCCCCGCCGCCCTTGCCGTCGATGACGACGAACTTCACCCGGTCCCCGTCCCGGACGAGCCTGTACGTCCAGCCGTCGTTCACGACGCTCGGGTCCTTCAGGTCGACCGTGCCGAGCACGTTCCCGTTCGGCATGGAGATCTCGACGCGCTTGTCCTTCGGCCCGCGGTCGATCAGCTTCGCGATCCGCCCGTCCGGCATGGTGATCCGGACCGGGGCGCCCTTGCGCACCTCGCCCTTCCGTTCCGGCTTCGGCTTGCCGCCCTCGGTCCACGAGGTCACGGTGCCGTTCGGATGGAGGACGACGTGCATGCCGTTGTTCTGCCCGTACGCCGGCTTGCCGCCCTTGCTGACCAGGGTGTCCAGCTTGGTGCCACGGACGATGACGTCCGCCTCGAAGTGGCCCTCGCCGACCTTGTAGACCTTCGCCACCGACCCGTCCGCCAGCTTCACCGTGGTCACGTACACCCGCTTCCCGGCCACCGGTCCCGGGGGCGTGGTGGGCTTCGGGTCCACCGACGGCTTCGGGTCCACCGACGGCTCCAGCTTCGGTTCGCCCGTGGGCGGCGTCGGGTCCACCGCCGGCTGCTCCACCCCCGGGAGCACCTGCGGTTCCGGCCCCTCCGGCGAGTCCGCGAAGGCCGACCCCACGGGCAGCGCCAGTACGGCGGTGGCTCCGGTCAGGACGACGGCGGTACGGAAGGCGGAGGTACGGGTGGTGGTGCGGCGCATGGCGGGACTCTTTCCTTGCTCGGAGGCACTCACGGGCTCTCGGCTCTCGCTCGAGGACACTTCGAAGCTACGAGCCCCACCCATACGCATTCGGTAGGGAATGTAACGAACACCGCCAAAACGCCCTACAGCCCCGTAAACCCCCAAACCCCCC